>JBFRWK010000280.1:0-23855 GCA_051439545.1 Xenococcaceae cyanobacterium
GCTATTACACTAAACTAAGCCAAACAATCACTAGAGAAGATAATACTTGGGCAGATCTGCTCAAACAGCCTGCTTTACTGACTACACCAAAAACTTTAAATAATGAATTTGAATACTCATTTCCCTCCACTACCAGTATTGTGACTACTTCCTTTTCAGGACAAATTGCTCAGTTTTTTGTTCTTTATCCCCAGCAAGAAAACCAAACTAAAACTTTTGTTTTGCTCTATGCCAAACCCAAGCATCAATTGTTCGGTAAATCGATATTCTCTTTGTTTAGAAAAGATTTTATTAAAGCTTTCGATTTGGTAATCGAACAAGACACGACGACGCTAGAAAACCTCTACCCGTCACAAAAACCCAAAATTAGGTTGCCGAGAGAAGAAATTATGTTCTATGCAGAACAGTTATACCGCCAATGGGGAGATAATGTTTCTAGAGAAAACGGGTAGAGCTAAAGCATTGTCTAGCTTTCCACTAATATAAATAATGCTGTTTGTTGAAAGATCTCGTCAATAGGATAGTTAACATGGCAGAAAAACCACAATGTTTAATTAAAGCCGCAGAGATTAATAGGATGAATGAGATCGAGTTTCATCACCCACTCAATCCCAATTCGGAAATATATCTACGTACTCTGGAAGCGAATGTTGGTTTCAAGCGAATCGGTGTCTCTCTCGCTCGCGTACCAGCAGGAAAAGAGTCTTTTATTTACCACGCACACCACAATGAGGAAGAATGGATCTATATTCTTTCAGGGCGCGGTATGGCGGAGATTGGAGAGGAAGAATATGAGGTTGAAGCGGGAGACTTTATGGGGTTTGGATTACCTCAGCCACCCCATCATCTGCGTAATCCATTCAGTGAAGAACTTGTCTATCTCGTAGGTGGTGAGAAAGTTAATTTTGATATCGGCGTTTTTCCTCGGCACGGTAAACGAGCAATACGAGATGGAGAAGAAGCATACATCGTTGATGAGTCTTCGTTACAAGATTTCTTCACCAGTTAAGGAGTAGGCGATCGCCTGTTAAAAAACAGAAACAATTTAGAGTATCGAATCGTGAACATTGAAACCAATAAAGCTGTTGTCAGGCAATTTATTGAGGCTATCAACCAAAAAGACTTTGTAAGGCTTGACGCTCTTGTTTCATCTGAGGTAGTCCGCCACGGTGCGCCACCAGCTAAATATATCCAAGGACTTACTAAACTCAAGGAGTTTTTACGAGGCGAGTTGGCAATCTTTCCCAATGCTTACGAAACGATCCATTTTTTAATCGCTGAAGGTAAAATGGTTGCAGCTTACCTGGGTTTCCATGGAACTCAGACGGGTCAACTTGGCTCTTTTCCAGCATCTGGGAAGACACTTAAAACCGACTTTATGTGTATCTTTCGTCTTGAGAATGGCAAAATCTCGGAAATATGGGCTTTATGGGATCGCCTAGAGGCACTGGAGCGATTAGGTCATCTTGCAATTAATTAGTCTACCCGATCCAAGAGTTAGTTTTCTACATTATCAATCAAGATTAGGAAGAGCATTGATTTTAAGGAGTATCTTCTCATGACAGCAATGGATTATTCTCAAGTAGCTCATTGGTATGATATCTACGTTAACACGGAACTAGATGTACCATTCTTTTTAAATGAAGCACAAAAGAGCGATCCCGAAGGGATCTGCTTCGCAGGGCGCGTACTGGAATTAACCTCTGGCACTGGTCGCTTATCAATTCCACTGCTTGAGGCGGGTGTATCTTTGACTTGCGTCGATAATTCTCCTGAGATGCTAGCCATTCTGCGTCAAAAGCTAGCAGCTAAAGGTCTATCTGCGAATGTTTATGAGATGGATATGTGCAACCTTACGCTTCAAGAAAAGTTCGACCTGATAATTATCCCCTTTAACTCTTTTTCAGAAATTTTGAGTATCGACGAACAACGTCAAGCATTAACAGGAATTTGGAATTGTCTGACAGAGACAGGACGTTTTATTTGTACGCTGCACAATCCTTCTATTAGGCTCAAGTCGGTTAACGGACAGTTGATGCTGCGAGGGAAATATCCTCTTCCTAATGAGGAAACTCTGTTTTTATGGAGTGTGGAAGAATGCGACCGCTCCAATTCTCTGGTCAAAGGTACTCAATTCTGGGAAGTATACGATCGCAATGGGGTAATGCAGCGTAAAAGTTTTCTCGATATTCAGTTTTATCTCCACCAGCAGTCAGAATTTCGGAAGTTAGCTGAATCCCAAGGTTTTCATTCTGTTAATTTGTATGGAGATTATGCTTATTCTGAGTTTCAAAAAGAAACCAGCCCTTTTATGATTTGGGTGTTGGGCAAGGGGCAATCTAGATAACTCCACAATTTTACTTAAAAAACAGCATCTGAAGGAGATTTTAATCAATTATGCGACCTAAAGAACTGATAAAAGCATATGTGGAGGCATTCAACCACTGCGATGTAGGAGGGAAAAAGAGTCTCCAAAATTATTTATTGGCAAATAGAAAGCAGCACACAAATTAATTAACACCAATTAAATTATGAAATGGCTCAATGAACCCCCCAATTGGAATGTTCAAAATAACACGATTGAAGTTGCCTCAACTCCAAATACAGATTTTTGGCGCAAGACTTCCTATGGATATATAAGAGATAGTGGGCATTTTTACTATCAACAGTTCAAAGGTGACTTTGTAGCGGAAGTAAAAGTTAGCGGTAAATACCAAGATTTATATGACCAAGCAGGGTTAATGGTACGTTTTGATGAGGCAAATTGGCTCAAATGCGGTATTGAATTAGTTGAGGGAATGCAACAAATCAGTGCTGTAGTTACCCGTGATTACTCTGATTGGTCTATGGTGGCGATACCAGATAATCCTGCTGCGATTTGGATGCGGATAATTCGTAAAGGTTCGGCGATAGAAATATATTACTCTCTAGACCGCCAGCAATACACCATGCTGAGAATGGCTTATTTGACTTTAGCTGAAACAGTGGATGTGGGAATAATGTGTGCCTCGCCAGAGGGAGAAGGCTTTGTGACTGTCTTTGAAGAATTTAGTATTCAATCTTACTCATAGCTGAAATCAAATTCAAATTTAAGCAACATAGTTGAGGGATCTTATGAATAAGCGCAATTTAGCAATTTTAATTTTTGATGATGTAGAAGTACTCGATTTCGCAGCACCATTTGAAGTCTTTGCCGTAACTTCTGAGTTGAACAATTACGGACCATTTAACATTTTCTTGGTGGCAGAAACCCAAAGAACATATAAAGCAGTTAATGGCTTACAAGTAGTTCCTAACTATGAAATTTCCAACTGTCCTAATCCAGATATTGTAGTCATACCTGGAGGTGTGGGTACTCGCACTCAGATGAATAACCAGAAGTTAATTACTTGGATTCAAAAAGTAAGCGATCGCGCAAAGTTAGTCATGTCAATCTGTACTGGTGCGCGTCTTCTTGCCAGGGCTGGATTACTCAATGGTTTGGAAATCACTACCCATCATGAAGCATACGATGAGTTACGTCAGTTAGTTCCTACTGCGATCGTTAACGAACGAAAACGCTTTGTAGACCAGGGCAAAATTATTACTACTGGCGGTATATCGGCTGGTATTGATGGCTCTTTGTATGTTGTTAATAAACTTTTGGGTCGAGAAATCGCACAAAAAACAGCAATTTATATGGAATACGATTGGCAACTAAAAACGGCAGTAAATTGAGCTACTATCAATCTTAGAGATGCTAGTGGTGATACCCATGTAGCAGCATGGAATTATAAACTTTACTCGCTTCACTCTGTGATGCTTTTTTCTTAGAAAAATCCAGAGATTCAATGGGTAATGCCCAAAATATAACTAATAATATTGTCTAGCTCTCTAACTATTTTTAGCGAATATTGACTACTTTTGGGGGATTTTGCTGCTTTTTCCGTTCTTGTAAAGCTCGATCGATTTGTACTAGTGTTAATGAAGTAGTTTGTCATGGAATTCCCAACCCCAAACAGATTCTAAAAGATGGGGATATTATTAATATTGATGTTACCCCAATTCTCGATGGCTATCATGGCGATACCTCCAAAACCTTTCTCGTCGGCAACCCTTCAAAGAAAGCCCGAAAACTAGTAGAAGTAACTAAAGAGTGTATGTTGCGAGGGATTGCAGAAATAAAGCCAACCGCAAGAGTAGGAGATATCGGCGCAGCGATCGCCGAATATGCCGAAGCCAATGGATTTTCCGTTGTTAAAGAAATGCTTGGGCATGGAATAGGTAGACAGTTCCATTGCCAGCCAGAAATTCCTCACTATGGCACACGAGGAACGGGGTTAAAATTGCGATCGGGAATGGTATTTACGGTAGAACCGATACTTAGTGAGGGAACTGGGGAGATTAAGTTTTTGGCTGATGGTTGGACTGTTAAAACTAAAGACAAAAAACTCTCTGCCCAATTTGAACATACTGTTGCGGTGACAGATACGGGGGTAGAAATTTTAACTTTGTAGGAGTAGTTCGGGAACTGCCCCTACACAATAACTGTTTTAAACACTAAAAGAAAGCAAATATTTATTATTGCTGGAGAGCAAGAAAATCTTGAAATAACTATATTTACTAATGGCACAAGGGAGATTGAAATTAATGACTAATTTTAAAAAAATAAGTCTTAAAGAACTAAGATACTACGTTGTCAGGCATTAAGATGATGCGGAAGCTTGGGAAGAATTTGTATCTCGTCCTAGACCAAATTCTATAACAATTCCAGCAGATACAGCACCAGAAGAAGCCGATCGCATTTTTAGAGAATTGTTTAGTAAAGAGCGAAAAAACCAAATTCGAGATTAACTGGCAACTAACTTTTTGGGAATTTACTTTACTTGAGTATATAAACTTTGACTGGACTAGCCCCCTAACCCCCAAACTTGGGGGAAACGATCGATTTTTATATTAAATGAAGTGATGGTACACCTCATAAAGTAACTATTTTTCGCGATCGCTATCCGCTAGATTGGAATATGTTGCTATTCCTCGTTTAGTGAGTTTTGTTTATCTACAGGCTGTTATAACTAATCCTGCTACTGGAGTAACTTTATTACCTGGTAAGGGCAATATTTTGAGAGAGCAAACTTTTGTCGGTACGACTTCCCTGGCAAATATTGCTCCTTCTCAAGAATTTACCTTGAATTTAGGAATTGATCAGGGCTGGAAAATCGAAAGAAATTTGGTACAGCGTCAGGTAGATAAAAAGTTAATTGGTAATAATAAGCGCGTTACTTATAGTTATCGTTTAACTGTGAATAATTTACAAGCAGGAGAAAGTTCTCTCAAACTAACAGAACAATTGCCAGTTAGCCGAGATGAACAAATCAAAGTCCGCCTTGTTCAAACCGAACCAAAAATTAAATTGGGAGAAATGGGCGTTTTAGAATGGAACTTAACTCTTGCAGAAGGGGATAAACAAGAAATAAATTATCAATTTACCCTAGAATATCCTCCAGAAGTTTCGATCGATGGTCTCGATATTTAAACACTATCGGTAATACTGCTGAAGTGAAAATCTTTAACTTGGCAACCAGGAATTACGCTACTACCGCATCTTTGCACCTGAGTAAGTTTTTCTACATTAGCCAGCATTTGAGGCAAACTCTGATTAAATCGTAAATTTTTGATAGGATAAGCAACTTGACCATCTTCAATCCAGAAAGTACCATCTCTGGTCATGCCTGTAACTTCTAGGGTACGGGGATTAATATAACGTACATACCAAGCACGGCTAACTAAAATTCCCCTTTCAGTTTGAGAGATTAGATCGGCAATCGTTTGCTCTGTACCCTGCATGACTATCGGATAGATTACTCCTGTCGGTTCGACTCTTTGTTCTTGCGCCCAATAACGACAATAGGAAAGGGTTTGGGGGATTCCATCTTTAATAATTTCTAGAGGATGATTACTCAAACCATCACCAAAAAATCTCCTTGACTGTAATAAAGGATGGGCAGGATTACGCTGTATTTGCACTAAAGGGCTAAATAATTGTTCCCCAAGGCGATTACCCGCAGCTTTGCCTGTATCATCATTACGGGACATAAAAGAACGTCCTTCATCTGCTGCCCTAGCATCGAGATTCCACATCACCCAGGGAACAAGACTACTCATAGCTGCGGGTTCAAAAATTACGGTGTAATCTCCTGGCTTAATTTCTCTGGGATTACGTGAAGAGATCGCTTTTTTAATTACTTTTTCGGTAATCTCTTCGGTGGGTAGCTGTTCTATGCCCCAAGCAGTACAATTGCTCCAACTCGAACCATTATCTTGACGGGCGGTAAAACTAAAATCTGCTTCTGTGGTGCGATCGCCAGCCATAAGTCCGTTAGAATTACCAATAGCACTCAAGCTAACATCGGTACTTAAAGTACCAGAACCGTTAACTCGGGCTTTACTAGAAAGAGAACAAACTTGTTGAATTATCTCTCCTTTCCTGAGAGGAGAAACTAGGGCAGTGGCTAGATCGAAAGCAGGAGTATGTGACGAGTAAGTTTGAGGCGATAAAAGTTCTACCCATTCGGGGTCTTCTGGGGCAAAACGGGCTAAATTTTCTGCTCGTTTAAGAGTTTGAGCGATCGCTTCTGGGTCTAATTCTGTGGTAGAAGCAGAGGCACTACGTTTACCAAAATAGCTAGTTACAGTTAATTTAAAACGATTGCGACTAATATTTTGACTGATTTGATTTTCAGAAAAACGACTGAGAGTAGATTCGTGAGCATCTAAACTGACAAACACCCCCTCTGCTTGAGATTGTTTAATAGTCGATTCAATAATATTTTGAGCTTCTTCTTGGCTAAGGAGATTTGAGGCAGTAGCAATGGTCATTATAGATGTACAGTTATCAATAAATGGTTATTACCTTAAATCATAAAAAAAAACACAAGATATATCCCGTCTCTATTTTTTAGATTTATTTGTTTATGCAGAAGAAAACCTTAGGATTAGACCAACAGCTTTATGAATATCTTCTTGATGTTTCGGTACAAGAAGCAGAAATACTCCAACAATTACGAGCAGAAACAGCCCAATATCCTGGGGCGATCATGCAAATTGCTCCCGAACAAGGTCAGTTTATGGCGTTACTCGTTCAGTTAATAGGGGCAAAAAAAACTTTAGAGATAGGAGTATTTACTGGTTATAGTTCTCTTGTTACCGCTTTAGCTTTACCGCCAGAAGGAAAAATAATTGCTTGCGATATCGATCGAGAATCAACCTCGATCGCTCGTCGTTATTGGCAAGAAGCAGGAGTAATTGACAAAATCGAGCTGCGTATCGCTCCTGCTTTAGAAACTTTAGATAAACTCCTAAAAGAAGGACAAACCAATACTTTCGATTTTGCTTTTATTGATGCGGATAAACGAAACTACGAGAATTATTATGAAAAATGTCTCCAATTAATCCGTCCAGGGGGTTTAATTGCGGTGGATAATGTTCTCTGGTTTGGTAAAGTTGCCGATCCTCAAGATGAGGATAAAAGAACAGTAGCGATAAGAGCTTTTAATCAAAAGTTAGCCCAAGATAAGCGAGTCAAAATTAGTTTAGTACCTATTGCTGATGGTTTGACTTTGGCACTTAAATTATAAGTAGAGATTAGGGAGTAGTGAGTAGAGATTAGGGAGTAGTGAGTAGTGAGTAGTGAGTAGTGAGTAGTGAGTAGCAAGTAGCAAGTAGACGAAAAAATCTGCTATATTAGCTCAATCATTGTCAACTGTAGTATTCATCAGGGCATCGAATATGTTTCTAGAAATATCTACGGAACTCGGTTGTTCTCCAGAAAGAGCTTGGCAAGAAGTTCAAACCACACGCCTGCTGGAATATGTGACTCGACCTTTGCTTATCTTTGAACCCATTGAACCGCAAGTATGGCCAAAAATATGGAAAGAGGGTAAATATCTTGTCAAAATGAAATTTCTAGGGATTATGCCTTTTGCGAAACAATGGATTGACATTAGTATCTTAGATACTTCAGCAGAGAAACAAGTATATCAAATCCGCGATAATGGACACGGCGATCTAGTAAATAAGTGGGATCATCTGATTATTATTGAAGAAACCCCTACAGGAAAAACCAAATACATCGATCGACTGGAGATTGATGCAGGTATACTAACTCTGCTCGTATGGCTATATGCGAATATCTTTTATCGACATCGACAGAAAAGATGGCAAAAGCTAGTCAAGAATGACTTTGATTACAGCAATTCTAATCGTGGATAATTGGGGGCATAGAAAAAGCGGTTGCTTGCTACGTCCTATACACTATCGATAAAACTGACAAGATCTAGAGCCACAAGCAAGGGTGAAAGTGCTAATTGGTGGCATCTTGAATAGAATCACCAGCCTCTTCTATGACTCTACCAGCATCATTAATAGCTTCTTTGACAGCATTACCAGCATCATTAAGTCCTTCTTCCGTAGCATTTTTAGCATCTTCTAAAGCTTTACCTGCATCTTTTCCAGCATCTTCGAGAGCGTTACCTGCATCTTCTCCAGCATTTTTGATCGCTTCTCCAGCATTTTCACCTGCATTTTCTAGAGCGTTCCCTGCATCTTCACTCTCTTCTTGAATTTGACTTTCTGCTCCTTCATTATTGGGAGTTTGAGTTGATTCTTGGCAAGCTACAAATAGAAAAGATAAGCCTAAAATTAAAGGAAAAGTTACTTTTTTTAAATTCATCATCGTTTGCTAATTCTATTTTAATAGTCAATCTTTCTTCAGATTATAAATCGCTGCTCTGCTTGTTTCGCGACAAGCGCGATCGCTTTGAGGGAGAATCCCTAGCTCAACGAGTAGCTAGAGAGACTGGGCTAGAATTAATCGAGGAGTAATTTTGAATTACTGTTTTTAATTTGTGATGTACTTTAGCATACAAGTCCAATATAAAAACAATTAGATTTAGATAGTGAGTTTATCAAGACGTAATTTTTTGGGTTTAACTGGATTAGGTGCAGCTAGTTTTGTTTTAGCATCGCCTTTAAAAAATCTCTATGCTAATCTGGCTATGGGTAGATCGACCATTAACCAGAAATTTGGCGATCTTATCCCCGATCCTCAAGGAGTAATAGATTTACCTCAAGGATTTCAGTATCGCATTCTCTCTTCTGTAGGGAAACAAATGAATGATGGTAATCTCGTTCCCGATAATCATGATGGGATGGCAGCTTTCCCTGGTACGGATGGAACTACCATTTTAATTAGAAATCACGAACTCTCTCCCGTACAAACTGCCAATACGATAAATGCGGATGTCCCAAAATACGATTCATTTTCCCCTGGGGGTACGACTACTCTTATTGTCGATCGCGATCGACATCTGCAAAAACACTTTGTTTCTCTTTCGGGAACTAATCGCAATTGTGGCGGTGGTGCAACTCCTTGGAATTCTTGGATTAGTTGTGAAGAAGATATCGCTACTCCTTATCCACCCCCAGGCTATACTCTAGCGGATGTCCTCCCCTATTGGGGAAAAGTAGAACGTAAACATGGTTATAATTTTGAAGTATCCGCTACAGAAACAACTGCTAAACCAGTACCTCTAGTAGCTATGGGTAGATTTCGCCATGAAGCGATCGCCGTTGACCCAAAAACGGGTTATATTTATCAAACCGAAGACCAATTAGATAGCTGTATTTACCGTTTTCGTCCTCATCAAAATCAAAATCTCCAAGCAGGAGGAATCCTTGAAGCTTTAGTAATTAAAGATTCTCCTACTATCGATACGAGTATTGATTTTCCTCTCAATAAACCTTACTCTGTCCGATGGGTAAAACTAGAAGATGTAGACCCTCAACACGATACTCTACGCTACGAAGCACAATCTAAAGGTGCAGCTTTATTTAAAAGAGGAGAAGGTATGTGCTACGGTAACGGCAGCATCTATTGGACTTGTACTAATGGAGGCAGTGCGGGAGTAGGTCAAATTTTCCGTTACGATTTAAACCAAGAGCAGATCGAACTTTTTGCCGAATCTCCTAGTGCAGAAGTATTAGACTATCCCGATAACCTCATCCTCGCTCCCTTTGGGGATTTAATTATGTGCGAAGACGGTGCAGGAGAACAGTTTTTAGTAGGGATAACCCCCCAAGGACAATATTATCGACTGGCACGTAATGCATTTAATAATAGTGAATTTGCAGGAATTTGTTTTGCCCCCGATGGTAAAACTATGTTTGTTAATATCTACAAACCAGGTATGACTCTCGCTATTTGGGGATTTGATTCAGTTATCGGTTAAGAGCGATCGATATACAATTAAAAAGCTTGTATCCATTCTTTCACTTCATACTCTGTCCAAATTCCATTTTGCCAATAGGGATCGGCTTCTACTAGTTTACGTACAGTTGCTTCATCCTCAGCTTCGTAAATACCAAAGACTTTGGTATTATCTTTTGTTGGCCCTAAAGTAATCAAAATACCTTTCTCTTTTTGTCCTGCCAACCCATTCAAATGCTCTTGACGATAAGGAGTTCTTTTTTCTAGGGCATTTTCACAATAACTACCCCACATAATATATTTAGGCATAATTTTAATTAGTTCGATCGAGTAAAAGAAGTTATACAGCTAATAGCTAATAGCTGAGAGCTAAAAGCTATCTATCGCGAAGCGAGTTTTAAAATACCTCATTTTCTCTTCCTTTCCACCATTCTCCCAATTTCATCAAGTCTTCGTGGAGATCTTGAACTTGTTGTAAATACTCTGCTGGGGGCATAGTATCTTTTCTTTCCTGGAGTTTCTTCAGTCGTAGTTGTACTAGTAACCAGGGTTTAGAGATGCCATCAGTTGCTTCTATATATTTAGCTAAGTCTTTACTATCCATGGATTGAGTTACAGGACAAATAGTTAATTAGTTCATAATATCTTTTAACAGTAATATATTTTGTTTTTTTCTGGTCGATCGATCTGTCTTTCAGCATAAATCTAAGATTCATCATCTTTAATCCCAAATTACTTTCTCTTGCCAAGGAAACCCCCTCACACTAAGCTACTATTATGTATATGGGGTAGGGGGGGATAAATCTATAGTTGTAACGAACATAGATTAGCCCAAAGAGCCAACCTCAACTCACAAGTCGATCGAGTCAGCGGTTAAAGCTCTATACCCCTATTCAACCAATGCTAAAGATAAACAAAGGAATTATATAAGTAATATGTTGAAGCAAGCTATTGCCACAATCAAAAATTTATTTCCTGCACCAGAAGTTCATGCTCACTGCGATGGTCCTTGCGGTGTTTACGATCCATCTTCTGCGCGGATTGCTGCCGAGGCAGTAGTCTCTATGACTAAAAAGCTAATGGATTTAGAACTACCTGCTGCTGGTGACAAAGCAGCTATGATTGCTTACAACAATACTTTTTCTCGCTATGTAGCGATTAAAGAAGAACAAGCACAAATCACTAAAGACGAATTACTCATTTTGTGGACAGACTACTTTAAACCCGTCCATTTAGAAAAATATCCAGACTTACACGATACTTTCTGGAAAGCAGCTAAACTTTGTTCTGCTTGTAAAGTAGAAGTAAGTATCGAACACGCTAATGAACTGATGGATGCCGTCCAAAAAATTCATCAAATGTTCTGGGCAACTAAGGATCGTGATGTTACTTGGTACAAAGCTAGCTAGTTTTTTAATAACTTTAAGCTGTTAAACAACATCATATTATATTTAGATAGAGTGAGTTAAAGCTCATTCTATTTTTTTTGTTCATATCTCGGCAATTATTAACTATTAACTCTCAACCAATAACCCAAAATTTAGAACTTGTCTTAAACCGCGATTCTGGAGATCGTACTACAATTACTCATCAATATTTAACCTATCCCGTTCGTCTGTCTCCTATTTTCAGATTGGATAAAACTAATCCCGATGATGCTTATCTCTACCTTATGAATACCTCACCAGGATTATTAGCAGGAGACGAAGTAAATACATCTTTAAAATTAGCAGCTAACACTAGCCTTTATCTTACGGATCGATCTGCTACTAAAGTTCATCCCATGCCTAATCCTCAGACTATGGCTAAAAATAACTATCAAATTGAGCTAGGAGAAAAGACTAATTTAGAATTTATTTGTGAACCGATTATTCTTTTTACCGATGCAGCTTTAGAACAAAGGATCGATATCAAAATTCATTCTACTGCTCGATTATGTTTGAGTGAAATTATCGTTCCAGGAAGATTAGCTAGGGGAGAATATTACCAATTTCGCCATTATTATAATCGCTTGCAGATAACTTCTTTATCAGGAGAATTATATGTTACCGATGCTATGTATTTAGAAGGCAAGCTGAATCCTTTTACAGAAAGTTCGTTATTTGCTGCCAAACCAATACTTGCTAGTTTAATTATTATTTTGCCTGAAGTAGACTTAAAATTATTAAGCCAACAGTTAGAAGATCTAGAAAAAGCAAATTGTCCCGATCTAGTTGTGGCTAGCTCTATTTTGCCTCATAATAAAGGCTTACTAATTAGAGGCTTAGGGGATAGTACTCGCGTTCTCAAAAAATATCTCGAATATGCCCTAAATTCTGTGCGTAGTCTGAGCGATCGCTCTTGTTTACCTCATATTCCCAAATGACTAAAATTGCTCGAACTTATCTCGGTAATATCAAAAAAAATCCTACTCTAGCAGAGAAGTTACAAACTAGTGAAGCATATTTAGAAGTAAATTTGAGCCAAAGCGATCGCGGTAAAGGAAGAATTTATACTCAATCTACTTCTGGTATAGCTATAGGCATAATTAAAAGTCGAGACTGGTTACTAAAAGAAGGAGATATTTTAGAAACCGAAGGAGGTAATTTAATCCTAGTTCATATCCAACCTCAAGAATTGATGGTACTCAGTTTTAAGGAAACGGCAGTAAAGGACGCGATCGACTTAATCCATCTCGGTCATGTTTTAGGAAATCATCACTATCCTATTCTTGTTAGAGATAATAAAATTTATCTTCAGCTAATAGTAAATAAAGAAAGAATTGAAGCGACTATCCGTAGTTTTAATATTCCTGGTTTACATATAGATTATCAAGAGGAATTTGATGGGGATTTATTTAATTTTTCTCAACATCATCACTAAATACTTTATTAATTTCTCCCTTGTCTTCCTTATCTTTCTCAACCAATCGACTAGAACTTATGCAAGAGGTTGATTAGCTGAGAATTTTGTCCCAATAAAAAACGCTCCTCTAATGAAGAGCGTTATCCAAATTCAATCTGGGTAGTTATTAACTACTGAGTATGACCCACAAGCATTTACCCTTGAATCTGAGGTGCAGTTAAAGCGATGGGATTTGCTTCTCCTGCTGCCAAATCTAAGGGGAAGTTGTGAGCGTTACGCTCGTGCATTACTTCAAATCCGAGGTTAGCACGATTGAGTACATCAGCCCAGGTATTTACGACATGACCCTGAGAGTCCATGACCGATTGATTGAAGTTGAAACCATTGAGGTTAAATGCCATAGTACTAATTCCCATAGCAGTAAACCAGATACCAACTACAGGCCATGCACCCAAGAAGAAGTGTAAGGAACGGCTATTATTGAAAGAAGCATATTGGAAAATTAAGCGTCCAAAATAACCGTGGGCAGCTACGATATTGTAGGTTTCTTCTTCTTGACCGAATTTATAACCATAGTTTTGAGATTCGGTTTCAGTAGTTTCTCTTACCAAAGAAGAAGTAACTAGAGAACCGTGCATTGCTGAAAATAAAGCACCACCGAAGACACCAGCTACACCCAACATATGGAAGGGATGCATGAGGATGTTATGTTCTGCTTGGAACACGAACATGAAGTTGAATGTACCACTGATTCCTAAAGGCATTCCATCAGAGAATGAACCTTGTCCTAGAGGATAGATTAAGAATACTGCTGTTGCTGCTGATACAGGCGCACTGTAAGCTACACAAATCCAAGGACGCATTCCCAAACGGAAGCTTAGTTCCCACTGACGACCCATCCAGCAGAAAATACCAATTAAGAAGTGGAAAACAATTAATTGATAAGGCCCGCCATTGTACAGCCATTCATCTAAAGATGCAGCTTCCCAAATAGGATAGAAGTGCAAACCAATAGCATTAGAGGAAGGAACTACAGCACCAGAAATGATGTTGTTACCATAAAGTAAAGAGCCAGCAACAGGCTCGCGGATACCATCAATATCTACAGGAGGTGCTGCAATAAAAGCGATGATAAAACAAATAGTAGCGGTTAAGAGGCAAGGGATCATCAAAACACCAAACCAACCGACATAAATACGATTATTAGTGCTGGTAACCCACTCACAAAACCGCTCCCAGGTACTTAAATTTTCTTGGTTGCGTAATGTAGTTGTCATTATTATTCCAAATTAAATTAATTGTTGGTAATTCAACAAGTAATTTAGGATTACTTGTTTATATTTTTAGTATATTTACATCTCTTTGACTTGGAACAGAATTTGTAGTTAAATTATTTATATTTTTTTTGCTAAATTTTGCTAATTAGTAAGTTATTTTAAAAGTATTTCTTTTTATTACTAAAAATAAGTTTATTACGATTTAAGAGTTAAGTAATTTAAAGTTTTATAAAAAAAATAAGGATTTAATTAACCAAACGAGAATTTTTCTACCTTTGCTAATACGTCCTACTTAACGATAATTTTGAAGGGTTAATAGCTAACCCAATCAATAAATTTAATTTTATCCAGTGACTTCTCTCTCATCAATTTCTGCAAAAATATCCCAAATTGCTTGTAACAAATTATCTAATCCCGAACCTGTAACAGCAGAGATCGCAAAAATAGGGTTAGAAGTCAGTTGAGATAGACGATCGCTTTGCTCTTTAATTATCTCAGGAGCGACAGCGTCAACTTTATTAAAAGCAATAATTTGTCTCCGTTCGGCTAAACCTCTACCATAAGCAATTAATTCTGCTTGAATAGTCTTATAGTCAGTAATCGGGTCTTCTGCGGTAATATCGATTAGATGAAGTAATAACCGCGTCCTTTCTATGTGACGCAAAAACTCATAACCCAAACCTATTCCTACCGATGCACCTTCAATCAATCCAGGAATATCAGCAAATACAGTACCATCTCCTGTTGGTTTACGCACCACACCCAAATTAGGAATTAAAGTCGTAAAAGGATAGTCGGCAATTTTAGGACGGGCAGAAGAAACAGCAGAAATCAAAGTAGATTTACCAGCATTGGGTAAACCAATAATGCCAACTTCTGCTAGTAACTTTAGTTCTAAGCGTAACTTTTTAATCTCTCCTGGCAATCCAGGTAAAGAATATTCTGGGGCGCGATTACTATTACTCAAGAAATGTTTGTTTCCTAATCCGCCTTTACCACCTTTTGCCACACAGAGAGTTTCTCCTTTTTTAACTAAATCCCCAATTAGTTCTTCTGTCTCTGCATCATAAACCATAGTACCGCAAGGAACTTCGATCGAGCGATCGCTTCCTTTCGCCCCAGTCCGATTATTAGGGCCACCTCTTTTACCATCTTCTGCGGTAAAACGACGAGAGTATTTAAAATCTAGTAGGGTTTGTAAATTTTCTACCGCAACTAGGATTACAGAACCACCATTACCACCATTACCTCCTGCGGGGCCTCCTGCGGGAACATATTTCTCTCGACGAAAGGCCACAATTCCATCTCCGCCTTTACCTGCTTCGACCTCTATTTCTGCTAGATCGATAAATTGCATTGTTTTATGAATAATTATTGTTAGTTTTGTTCTCTGGCTTATTGACAAATTACGTTTTTATTGTACACGCCAGCTATAAGCTCCCTTGACAATTAAATCCAACGTTAAAACTGCAAGCGTCGTAGTTAACCCCCCAGAAAAGGAAATTTCCCCTTAAAGCCTACACTTAATAGTTTCTTGTAATTAGATTTGTTGGCGTTGCTAAATCAAAGTATAATTTTCTAACTTTATACTTAAGCAGATAACTGAAAAAGCTCTGAAGCTCAAAGCTAATAGCTAGGAACAAGTTACTTTCAATTTCCTACTTCGTTCTCAGCAACGCCAATTGATTAAGTATCTAGCATTTTAGTCAAATCTTGCCAGCTTTCAGTTAAAGAATTGACTGCTCTTTGTAAACTATCTATTTGACTCCTACGAGCTACATCCATAACTGCCTTGACATGGGCAACTGTACCTGCTTTACCTAAATGCTTATATTTACTTTTTTTACCTTTGTTAGTTGTGAAAATCGGTAAGCTGGCATGAAGTTTGTAGTAGTAATAAGATTTGTCTTTAGTTCGCGCTTGATAACGCAAAACGTAACATTTTGGCGGGGCTATATCTCCTGTATTTCTTATTTGTTCGATAGTTGAATTAAGAGTATCGATCGCTCTCTGTAACCGTTCAGTTCTAGCTAGTAAATCTTGCTCATTTCTATTTTTAGTCATGGTTAGGAATATGGAATTATACACGCGAAAAAAAGGTTTTTGAGCAGGTATTCTGAGTTAAAATAAGCTTTGCTTACTATATCAAATCCATATTTTCAAAAAAACAGCATATTGTACTAAGTTTGTTTTTTTTTGAATATCTAAAAATTAATATAAATAATTTTATAAAAATTTTGAGATATGTAAACTGAGAATTTAGTTAAAAGCAGTGGTAAATAAAGTTGCGCTTGAGATGAAAAATGGACAACTTTTTATTTTTGCTTTATTTTTTTTCTTAACTTTGTTAGATCGGCATAGAGCTACATCTACAGCAAAAAGCGATCGAGCTAAACAAAAGTTATTGTAGCTCGATCGCCAACATTACAAATTAAGAAAGATTTCTTAACCCAATTATTCAAGCCAACCTGCACTCAGAGCAATGGTTAAGGTAATAAAAGTGATACTTAATGCCCAAGTAATACGATTCAAGGTTTTTTCAGCACTTTTGGTACTACTGAATAATTGTGCTTGCCCACCAATACCTCCTAAACCGTCTCCTTTAGGGCTGTGAAGTAAAACTAAAATGATTAATAGAAAAGCAGAACTTGCCCAAATAATCTGAACTAACTGATAAACTTTCATTTGATAAATCGTTAATCTAAGCTTAAAAAACTAATTCTTATTGTATTCTATAGCGATCGCCTAGCTATTATCTGTTAACTTACAACTTCGATTAACCGCCAATACCCAAACTACCAGCCAAACTGGGATTAATCGGAATCAGAGTAGCTAGCATCATTAACAATGCCAACAAGCCTAATATAGCCCTATTATCATTGGGTTCGGTTAATTCGTTCATGGTGGGACGTTCTAAATCCCTCTGTAACACCAAAATTAGAATTGCCCAATAAAGAGGAATAGGATTAGCAGGGTTAAATAGAACAACTATACCCAAAATAATTAAAGTCGCGATCGTTGCTCTCCTGGCAATTTTACGTCCATAAATAGCTTGAACGATTCTACCTCCATCTAACTGTCCTGCGGGAAGTAAATTTAAAGCAGTAATCACTAAACCAAGCCAACCAACTACTACTAAAGGATGAACATCAATTAAGGTTACCTCCAAAGAAGAACCAAAAACTGTCTTAGCAAGAGTTCCTACTAAAATAGAACCTTGAAAAAAGCTGGTAGGAAGCTTAAACAGACTACCTGGATGAGACAAAATTAACCCCACAAATAGTAGCACAAAAGAAGCTATTCCTCCCAATGCTGGTCCGGCTATAGAGATATCGAATAAAACAGTACGATTGGGTAGCAAAGATTCAAAACGAGTAATTGCACCAAAAGAACCAATTTGCCAAGTAGGTAAGAAGAAAGGAATACTCAAACGAATATCATAAATTTTAGCGATTACTCTATGTCCTAATTCATGAAGTACTAAAATTGCCCATAAACCCAAACTCAAAGGAATAGCTTCTTGATAACGACTAAAATCACTAAATAAATCGAAGCCGAGCAACAAACCAGACGCTTCTAAACTAGTGACGATAGTTGCGATAAACAAAACTAGAGCTAAGTTTTTTTGCGCTAGGGTAGTAGGCTGAGGATCGTTAGTACTGGGTAAAACTACTACTACGGGTTTTTCTTCAGGACTCTCAACTAAAAACAAGCGGTATTTATCTCCGAGTTGAGATTGTAGTTTTTCTGTCAGAATCGAGTGAGCTTCTTCTGCTTCTTTTCTCAGATTACCCCGAAAAATTGCTCCATCTTGATATGAAATTGTTTCGGTAGCAAAAAAAGTATCGATGCCAAAAATTCCTTTAATTATAGCCAAATCATCCTCGGAAATTGGTGTAGTCTCTGGTGCAATTACTTTTTCTAGAGGTAAATCTTTCGCTTCTTGTTGCTGAAGATTTTTGTCTGCCTCTACTTTGAGACGTTCGGCAGCTTTCTGTTTCAGCATCTCTTCTTGTCCAGCATCTCTAAGTTTTTTCCCTAACCAGATATACAATGCTACGGACGCGAGGAGAAAAAACAGGATTACAACAAAATTAAGATATATACCAACAGCAAATAGAGCAAAAAATAATAGTAACGGAGTCATTAAGACAATTGATTGTAACCAAGCGAGTAAGCCTAGTTTGCCGTATGCTTTTGAGCGATTATAACCCCAAATAATTATTGCAAAAGCGATAAAAGTGATGAGGAATGTTATTGTCGATTCCGAGCCATTAAACATTGGTTATTAGTTATTGGTTGTTTCTGCTGGTTGAGATATTATCCCAGTCTAATTATCTTGTAATGCTGCTCTAAGATTACCTTGATATTTAGTTAATAAAAGTTCGCAGTCGGTTTTTGCCAATCCTGTCCAGTGAATCAGCAGAGCTAATTTTACCTTGTTATCACTAAGTTTTAATAAATCATCTGCTTTTTGACGATCGAGATTTGTCAGATCGCCAATAATTCTTAAAGCGCGATCGTGTAATTTCTGATTAGTGACTGCTACATCTACCATCCGATTTCCGTAAACTTTGCCTAGACGCACCATTACCCCCGTAGAGATAATATTTAAAGCCATTTTGGTGGCTGTTCCTGCTTTAAGTCTAGTCGAACCAGCCAAAATTTCTGCCCCAACAAGTAGACGAATATCGATATCGGCATCTATAGATACTTGTTCTACGGGAACACAGCTAAGAGAAATTGTTCTTGCTCCTCTTTCTTTGGCTGCACTTAATGCACCATGGACAAAAGGTGTTGTTCCTCCTGCACTAATGCCTAATACCACATCTAAATTATGAACTTGATGATGAGCGATCGCGCTTGCGCCATCTTCTGGACTATCTTCTAAATCTTCGGAACTACGAACTAACGCTCCTGCACCCCCAGCGATAATCCCTTGAACTAATTCGGGGGGAGTACAAAAGGTAGGAGGACATTCTGCTGCGTCTAAAACACCCAATCTCCCACTAGTTCCCGCACCAACATAAAAGAGTTTTCCTCCCTGTTTCATTGCTGCGGATATGGTATCGATCGCGCTAGCTATGCTATCTTTTGCTTGGTCGATCGCTTCGATGGTTCGATAATCTTCTTGGTTAAAAAGATTAACAATTTCTATAGATGATAAACTATCAAGATTATAGCTTTTTGAGTTTACTTGTTCCGTTAGTAAATGACCTCTTGACTGTAAATTATCCATCTATAATAATCCTTCTAGTTGATTCCTAATTCTGTCTAATTCTTCGTTAGACATGGCCGATTTCTCCGCTTCTGAGGATTCAACTAATTCTGAGGTGTTAGTGTTTCGCTCTGAAATATTTTTTGCTTCATTCCAATCGGTAGGATCGAGATTGGTTTCTGGAGGAACAGCTAATTTTCCCGCTCCTACTAATTCAAAATCATAGTCAGCATTTCGGCAAAAAGCTTTTACTTCCTCATCATCGATAGGTTCTACAGTAGGTGTAGGAAAATCTTGAGCTTCCAGCATCAAAGCATAACGCTCTGCATCCTCTTGTTCTTGAAACATCAAAACCTGGTTACGCTCACCAATTTGAAGTGTATGAATACCTTCATTATCGGTGCCAGCATTGTAGAGCAGAATATATACACGCATGAGACTTAATAAAACAACTATGACCTTTACTGCTTATAAACGATCGGTACTATTCTATTGTTCTACAATAGAATAGTACTGACCGATAAACAATGTGATGAGGGAATTGTAACTAAAATAATTTTTAATTAGTTTCTAGTTAGCCATTTTTGTCCGTTTATACGTTGCAAAGTATACAGAACTAATAAATCTAAAGTTACTCTACGCTCATCAATCATAAATGATTCTATAGTACTGGCTTGGCCTCCGCCAGTTGCATAAGAAAAGGCTTTTTTCCCAGAGATATCCTCATCTAGAAAATAAAGATTAAACTGACGTTGTCCTTGTTGCCAATTACCAATTACTTGCCAGTATCGATCTTCAGGATTTGCGCCAGCTATGGGTAAACTTTGTTTGGTAAAAGTTAATTCCATATCTTCTAATCCCTCATTATTAAACGCTTCTTTCAATGAGGGAGTAAAATGTTGCTCGATAAATTCGTTAAAAGGTTTATCCTCCAATTTGGGTTTTTTAGCTTTTTTAGCTGCTGGAGGTTTAGCAGCAGCTTTATTTCCCGACTCGGAAGATGCTGTATTGGGTTTATTTTCCTCTGCCATATTTATATTATATTCAACACGGTTGACTGCGATCCTCCACAAAGGACGATCTTTCTTTAAAATAGCTAGTTTATTTTATCAAAATTAATATTACGAATAGTAATTGGCATCTACGAATAATAATTGCATAGTCTGTTTGAAAAAGAAATAGGAGTCCCATAAGACATAGCTATAAATTCCTATAAGACAAATAGTCATGAGTATTGTTTCTTTGGTTAATCTAGTTATGCTGGCATAGCCTAACCAATAAACAATGAAGGGAGTTACTAAATAACAGTAAATTATATAACCTAATAATTTGAAGATTACACTCAACCAAGCCATAGTTGATAATTTAGCTATTTGTAAGAAAATTAATGCTAATAAGGTTCCTGACAAAAAAGGCAGCAAATTTTCAATCAGAAGACCAATTATTTTCTCCTGCTTATTTTTTCTTATATTCATTCGGAAAACCTGGAAGATATTAAGTTTAAGCCATAATTGAAAATATTTTTTGCTATGGAGTATTTATTGTCTAATTAGTGACTCTTTGAGTAAGTATATAGAGAAAGCCTCTAATAATAAATAAAGAAATGGATAATATATAAGTACAAATGTTTCAAAAGTTTATCTGTTAAAAATTAATTTTGAGAGTTATCTTTTTTTTTATTTTTTTACGATATTTTTAGGGGAAAAATAATTTATTCAATCTTTAAATTAATAAAGTTAGGAGTATTTTTCCAAACATCGATCTCTTAATCTAGTTTCTAAGATCGGGTTATAACTTACTAAAAGCAACTGAAGTAGTTATCGATCGCTAGTAATTGGTTATTAATAAGACAAATTTTCTGCATTACCGATAATCAATGACAAAGGACAACAGTCAAAAACCATTGTCCTAATTCAAAAAAGTATTTCTCTATAAGAAGATTAAAAAGTTTAACTAAACTTAAGACAAACAGAACAACTACATCCTAAGTTAGCATCGAGAATATGGGGATGAGAGTTAGTTAACCCTAAATTTAAGTTAGCAATATTTAAATCAATCGGCTTACTCTTAATAACAGAATGGTTAGGTGCTGAAATAGTAGAGACCGAGGAGTAAAACCAAGAAAAATTAGTTGCTAATAATAAAGCTACTACACTGGCAGAAGAAGCCACAAGAGTCAAAAAATATTTAAGCATCAAACTGTATATAAAATTGAAAAAACAATAACTTAAAGAAATTATAGCTTCTAGTTAAATATCATGATTTCTAGTCACCGTTACACCGCGCTCATGTCAACGCCCCGTTCCGTCGTCAAGGGCGCGGAGTACCTTGGATCCCTCTGAGGATGTCTAGCTAATGGGTGAAAATGGTTATAGCAGTTAACTTTAGTCGAGCAAAAGCGATCGAAAATAATTATGATGCATGGTTTTATTCCTCCAGAACGTTATTTTCCTTATTTAACTTGGCAACAAATCCAAGCAATAGAAGATAAAGAAAATACAGTAATTATTCAACCCATTGGCGCGATCGAACAACATGGTCTCCACTTACCTATTATTGTCGATTCTGCCATTAGTATGGGAGTTCTAGGTAAAGCTTTAACAAAATTAGATAGTAACATTTCTGCCTACGCCTTACCCTGTTTATATTATGGTAAGTCCAACGAGCATCACGGTTTTCCTGGCACAATTACTCTCACCGCAGCAACCTTATTAGCTGTAATTACTGAAATGGCAGATAGTATTTATCAATCTGGATTTCGTAAGCTAGTACTAATGAATTCCCACGGCGGACAACCCCAAATTATGGAAATAGCTGCACGAGACATACATCAAAAATATAGAGATTTTGCTGTTTTTCCTTTATTTACTTGGCGCATCCCGAACATAGCAGCAACATTATTAACCGAACAAGAATTAGAATACGGTATTCATGCAGGAGATGCGGAAACCAGTCTCATGCTGTCTTTGCTGCCAGAACAAATTCAGATGGATAAGGCGGTTAAAGAATATCCTTCTGGTTTACCAAAAAATAGTTTATTAACGATGGAAGGAAAATTACCCTTTGCTTGGTTAACCAAAGAATTGAGTAAAAGCGGTGTCATGGGAGATGCGACGGTAGCAAGTATAGAAAAAGGCGATCGCATTTTAGAATCTTTAGGGGATGGTTGGGTACGAGTAATCAAAGATATCTACTATTTTCGTCAACCTAATCAGAATAATTATTATTAGTCTGATTTTAAAGCTTAATGAAGAATTAACGATAGATTTTTTTGAATCCAAAAAAAATACCCCTCCAACCGAATTATCTGGTTATTGCTCAGTTAGTGGGGAGTGTTATTAAGTTTAATTATTGTTTTTGAGATAAAATACTGACACTAATAAAAAGACCAGTATGCAGTAAATACAGTCGAGATAAGTCTAGCAGAGACTTATCTTAAATTTTTTAAGTTCTTAGTCTCATCAACCCTAACAGGAACAAGGGCAAATTCTGCTTGATCTTTACTCCAAAGTTCTTTATCTATAACAATCGCAATGGCGATTAAACCAATTAACAGTAAACAATTTAAAAACATGATGATAGTTATCCTCGGTTAAAATTTTTTATTCTGAATTTAAACAGTATAGAAAGCAAAAAGCGTCCCCATCTCAAGAGATGAGAACGCTTTTATTAAAACTCTATTAATGAGTTAGCCTTCAATCTTAGATCTTGACTTAGCCGTTGATGGAAGGAGCAGTAAGAGCTATAGGAGCAGCTTCTGCACTTGCCAAGTCTAAGGGGAAGTTGTGAGCGTTACGCTCGTGCATTACTTCAAAGCCGAGGTTAGCACGGTTTAAGATGTCTGCCCAAGTGTTCACTACGTGACCCTGGGAGTCCATTACCGATTGGTTGAAGTTGAATCCGTTGAGGTTGAAAGCCATGGTAGAAATACCCATTGCTGTAAACCAAATACCGATTACTGGCCATGCTCCTAAGAAGAAGTGCAAGCTACGAGAGTTGTTGAAGGATGCATATTGGAAGATTAAGCGTCCAAAATATCCATGAGCAGCTACGATGTTGTAAGTTTCTTCTTCTTGTCCGAATTTGTAACCGTAGTTTTGTGACTCGGTTTCAGTTGTTTCTCTTACTAAGGAGGAAGTTACTAAGCTTCCGTGCATTGCGGAGAATAATGCTCCACCGAATACACCTGCTACACCTAACATATGGAAGGGGTGCATTAAGATGTTGTGTTCTGCTTGGAACACGAACATGAAGTTGAATGTACCACTGA
>JBFRWK010000281.1:0-16976 GCA_051439545.1 Xenococcaceae cyanobacterium
ATCTAATCAATTTTGAACGAACACAAGCTGATCTAGATCCCCTGCAAATAGATAGTCAATTATCTCAGGCTGCCCAAGTACATACCGAAAGCATGGCTAATGATGATTTCTTTAGTCATTCTGGGGTTGATGGTTCTTCACCTTTTGATCGTATTCGGGATACAGGCTATCAATATTCAACTGCTGCCGAAAATATTGCCGCTGGAGATCAAACTCCAGAAGAAGTTGTACAAGCATGGATGGGTAGTGCAGAGCATCGTGCTAATATTCTTAACTCTGACTTGACTGAAATTGGTGTCGGTTATGAATATTTAGCCAATGATACTGGTTCTGTTAACTACAATAGTTACTGGACTACTACCTTTGGAACTCCTGTATGAGCGTACGTCCCAACAAAAAAACCCAGTCACCATATAAGTAACTGGGTAAACTATTAATCTAGCGGTGCGCGGGGAGGGGGGTTTTAGAAACAGATAAATCGACTGAGACTATCAGACTTAAAACTATTAGAAACCCCCCTTCCACCCCAGGGCTGTTTCATTCTCGTATGAGACAGATGGGGAAATAGGGACATAGGGATATAGGGGTAATTTTCGACAAATACTCGGGATTTTGACTTCATTTATCGAACTCTAAATTTTGGAGCTCAACGAATTGTTAGTCATTTCCGTTGAGTTCACCAGCAAAATGAGTAAGTTTAAAAAAGTTTCGGGGCTTATTTTTCAGTAAATTGGGTCGTATTTCCCTAATTCCCCACTTCCCTATCTCCCTATCCTCCAAAATCTTTAACTTATAGCAGTTTGAAACAGCCCTGCCTGGTTAGAGGGTGTCCCATTCACCCCTTTTTGAACCTAGTTTTTTGTCAAAGTCCCGTTAACACTCTAAAGGAATTCGAGGGTAAAAAACCAGGATTCAATTTTCTTGGCTTCAATATCAGACAATATCCTGTAGGAAAATATCAATCTAAAAGAAATTCTGGAGCCTGATTACAGAGGAGCGCAGTGAGGTGAAAGTCTCATGCTGCGTTCTGAAGACGAGTCGCCTCGGTGACGAGGTGGCTTAGTTTAACGACCAAATAATCATAGGCTAAATCCATAACCTCAGTTTTAACAATTTTTGCCTCAAAATCTACTCTTTTTACCTCTGCTTGCAGAAAACGAGTATTTTTAAAAGAACGTAGGTATTTCAGTAAAGGATAGGCGATCGCTTCTGGATTAATAAAACCCGCAGCTACTTGATAGAGTAAGGGAACAAAGGTATGGTAGTTATTGCGATCGATTAAAATAATTTCTGCATTAATTCTGGCTAATTTACTGATGACTCTTAGTCCTGCAAAACCAGCACCAATGACTACTATTCTGGATTTGTTAGAGAACATTACTAAAGTTATAAGGTAACAACCCACAATGTTGTTAAGATTAACTTCTTAATTTTCAAGAAAATAAAAACCAAAAACATCATTCAATCGATAGAAGATTTAACGATTAATCTTAATTCTCGTACATTATCTAGATATCTAAATATTTATTTGTTAATATAAGAAGTCTTTCTAACTTCGGTTTCTGTTAATATCGTAACTTTTTTATCTCTACTAAATCTCTTAATTAATGCACGAGCAACGCTCTAATTATGTCTTCTCCTCCCATTCAATGGTATCCAGGTCATATTGCCAAAGCAGAAAGGCAACTCAAAGAAAATCTTAAACGAGTAGATGTAGTTCTAGAAGTCTTAGATGCGAGGATTCCTTTAACTTCTCATCACCCTCAACTGGACACTTGGATTGGCAATAAGCCAAAAATTTTAGTAATCAATCGGATAGATATGATTCCCGAACAAACCAAACAAGAATGGTTGATGTGGTTTAAAGAAAAAGGAGAAGAACCCCATTTAACTAATGCCAAGCAGGGAAAAGGAATTAAAGCGATCTTAAAAACGGCTAAAACCGTCGGTGTATCCATCAATCAAAAACGGCGCGATCGAGGAATGCGCGATCGACCCGTACGGGCAGTCGTAATTGGTTTTCCTAATGTGGGTAAATCAGCTTTAATCAACCGTCTAGTCGGGCGTAAGGCAGTCGCTAGTGCGCGAAAAGCGGGAGTGACTCGGCAATTACAATGGGTGAGAATCTCCCCAGAAATCGAATTATTAGATGCTCCTGGGGTCATTCCCTGGCGTATTGAAAATCAGGAAAATGCAATAAAGCTGGCTATTTGCGAAGATATTGGCGAAGCATCCTATGACAATCAGCGTATAGCTGCTGCTATGGTAGATTTGATTGTAAATTTGGGTTTTGGCTCTGCTTTGGAATCTCGCTACAAAATCGATCCTCTTTCGATGACTGGAGAATCTTATGTCTACGAATTAGGCAATAAATATAAAGGAGATAAAGAAAGAGCAGCACGTCAACTACTTAATGATTTTCGGACTGGCTTAATTGGCGCAATTCCCTTAGAATTTATTCCTTCTGAGTAGGAACGAAACTAAAATATCAAAAGTCTACCTTATAAGAGTATATTTGTAAGTTAGTTGTTTCATGAAATACATTGTCGCAAGTTTAGCGTTAGGCTTAGTAACTCTAGCTGCTGGTACGGTAGAAGTTAGAGCATCTGCTACAGCAGGTTTGCGTTTAGAATTTAGTAATATTAGAGATGCTTTTAGTCGTAACATCATTAGATATACTGGCGAATGTCCTGGGGAAGAGCGTTATGGTGTCGCTGAAGATGGGGATTTACGCTTCATTTCCCATACCACCGAACCCAATAAATCTCTAAAAGTGAGCTTGACTAATCTACGTAGCGGTAAACGCATTAAACGAGATTATAAAAAAGTTGGTTTAGGCTCTAACGATTTTAATTTAACTCAGTTAGGCAACCGCGATGGTAGCCATGAAGTAGAATATGCAATTTATGACAAAGACACTAAAGAAAACTTAGAAACGGGAACATTTACTTATAACGTTACTGTTTACGAACACACCCAAAGACGTAATGGAAACTGGAAACAAGAACTTTACTGTGCCACTGATGCGTTTGAAAAACTAGAAAAATGCAAAATTATTGGTAGTCGCGAAGTGAAATATTGTCAGGGAAGAAGAACTAACGATATTCGCGATCGCGGTATAGTACATTTCAACTCTCCCAAAATAGAAATCAATATAAATAACGACTAATCTTTTAAAATTAAAGAGTATGACTATCTAATAGTATCTCATAGTAAAAATTTATCAATGAACTATCTTATTGCGGTACTGAGCGATCGCATTGTAGCTGAAGAAGCTTATACAGCCTTAGAAAAAGCCGAAATTCCGCGATCGCAAATGAGTATTTTAGGCAAAGGCTATAAAACTGCTGATGAATTTGGTTTAATCGATCCCAATCAACAAGCTAAAAAAGGAGCAATCTTTATGGCATATTGGTTAATTCCTTTTGGCTTTGTTGGGGGTTATTTATTCAATCTGGTTGCTGGGTTAGATACACTAGATTGGGCGGGAGATCCAGGTAATCATATTGTGGGTGGAATACTCGGTGCTATTGGTGGTGCAATGGGTAGTTTATTTGTAGGTGGAGGCGTTGGTTTAACTAGTGGTAGTGGAGATGCTTTACCCTATCGTAACCGCTTAAATGCAGGTAAATACCTAATTATCGTTCAAGGAACAGAAAGTATTAAAAACAAGGCAACTTCAATTTTGCGCCAGTTTGAACCAGAAAATATTCAGGGTTATAGCAGTTCCGAATATTAGCCAAATCTATTTATGTCCCTCAACATTTACGTTGGGGGTTTAATTGTTTCCAAAGTAGCAGCTAGTTAATTACCTCTACAACTTAGAAACTAAACTTTTTTCCTGCTTGATTTTTTGATAAGCAGCTAGTTGAGTATTAATCTGTTGATAAACAATTTGACGATATTCAGTAAAGTGTTCGAGAAAAGCACAGGAAGTTAAATATCTAGCTAGGAGACTGGGCTTGTGCCAGATAATTTTAAACAAATTGTTCCAAAATTTACCCCGTGTTTGACTGACAACACCTTGTCGCCAACAAAGAACTAGTAAACCCCTAATGGTTCTCCAACTGGGCTGCAATGCGCTAGAATGCTTGGGAACTCCCAATATCAGAAAGTAGCGAAAGATGCGATCGAGATAACGTTCTGGTTCGTAGAGTTTCCAAAAACTATCAATATATTCTTGGGCAATATCTTCAATAGGACGAGTTGGCACAAAATTCATTAGAGTAGTCTGATTAATATTTGCGTCTTTTTCAATGAGTCGCCCTTCTTTTTCTAATCTATGCCACAAGGCAGTGTTAGGTAAAGCTTGCAACATACTAAACATCGCCATGGGAATACCAGTTTGCTCGACAAAATGGACAATGCGATCGCCTGCCCCTGGTTTCTCTCCATCAAAACCAATAATAAACCCTGCCATTACTTGTAAACCCGTTTTAGTTATCTTATTTACAGATTCAACTAGAGGATCGCGGGTATTTTGAAATTTTTGAGTTAACGCTAAACTATCTTCGTCAGGGGTTTCAATGCCCAAAAAAACTTTTTTAAAATTGCAATCTACCATTAATTCCATCAATTCTTCGTCTTTAGCCAAATCGACAGAAGCTTCGGTATCAAAACTAAAGGGATAGTTTTTATCTTTGATCCAGACTCTCAATTCTCTCAGGAGTATTTTGACATTGCGCTTATTGCCAATAAAGTTATCATCGACCATAAATACTCCCCCGCGCCAACCTAAGTCATACAAAAACTCTAGTTCTTTTAAGAGTTGAGTAGGGGTTTTAGTTCGCGGTTTTCTCCCATAAAGCACAATAATGTCACAAAATTCGCACTGAAAAGGACAACCACGGGAAAACTGCACCGACATATTATCGTAAGCAGACAATTGTAATAAATCGTAACGAGGAATAGGAGTTTCTGTTACCGCAGGTTTTTCAGTTGCTCTAAAAGTACCAGTTTTTTTCCCTTGAGCGATCGCTTTAACAAGCATAGGCAGAGTAATTTCGCCCTCATCCAAAACTAAATAATCTGCTCCTGCTGCTTCTACTTCTTGGGGCGATGTGGTTGCATAAGGACCACCTACTGCTACGGGTAAGTTCCTTTGTTTTGCTGCTTTAATCTGCGCTAGTAAATCTTCTTTCTGAACAATCATACCAGAAATAATTACTAGTTCTGCCCAATCCCATTCTGATTCTGTAATTTCACCAATATTGCGATCGCCTAGCTTAAATTCCCATGTTTTTGGCAAAATAGCTGCTACAGTAATTAAACCCAGAGGAGGTAATAATGCTTTTTTGCCTACTAAAGCTAATGTCTTTTCAAATGACCAAAAACTTTTGGGGAACAAAGGATAAATCAATAAAACCCGCATTTGATAAATCTCACACCAAATTGAATAGCTTAGATTAGCTTAACCTGTTATTTGAAATAAGATAATTAAAAAAAATAGGTTGTTTATGCAGGGTAACTGACCGATGGCAGAAACAGCTATAGATTTTACCCCATTAGTAATAGGTAAACAAATTCCCGCTTTTCTTTGGCTTCAATTTCCATGAGCTTAAATTATACCCAGTACCTTGACGCTCCTAATATTGCAGATACAATAGTCTTGACATACTAGACCAGTCTTCAGAATAAAAGTCACAAATCAGATTTAAGGTTATTACTGTTGCCAAGGTGAAGTTTATCGTTTGAATCGATATTCTGCGCGATCGCTTTTATTTTTTGCCATTTCTTTCAAAACCTATGATTGTCTCCGAACTTTGTATTTATCCATTAAAATCCTGTCAGGGAATCAAACTTCAGCAAGCAGAAGTAACTCCTAAAGGATTTGCTGGAGATCGAGAATTTATGTTAGTTACTCAAAAGGGAAAATTTCTTACACAAAGACAATTTCCCCAACTAGCTAGAGTTAAAGTGCAAGTTAGCGATCGGCTAATATCTCTATCAACCGCAAGTAGAGAAATACAGCCATTAACTTTTCAACCAATTTTAACAGGAGCAGAATTAGAAGTAGAAATTTGGGGCGATCGCACTATCGCTATCGATCAAGGAGATGAAGTAGCGGAGTGGTTTCAAACTTTTCTTAAATTAGACAGTCAAAAAAAATGCCGACTAGTGCAACAATCGCCTCAATACCCTCGTCCTCTGGAACGAAAATATACCACTTCGATTCAAGATACGGTCAGTTTTGCTGATGGCTATCCCTATTTATTGACAGCTACTGCTTCTTTAGATGAGCTTAACCGTCGCATCCGTGAAATTGAACTCCAAAATTTCCGCCCAATTCCCATGGATAGGTTTAGACCCAATATTGTGGTAGAAACGGATCGCTCTTTTGTGGAAGGAAACTGGAAAACTATCCAAATTGGTCTAGTTAGATTTATGTTAGTTAAGCCTTGTAGTCGCTGTATTATCACAACAACCGATCAGCAGACAGGAAGAACTAATCCTACAAGAGAACCCCTCAGAACCCTGGGGACTTTTCGTCAATTTGGGGAAAGAGGGGTTCTATTTGGGGAAAATATGATTCCTCAAAATCTAGGCACAATCAAAGTAGGCGATCGCGTAGAAGTTTTGGAATTGCGGAGTGCAATCAGCAGATAAATTAGTAGATAGATTAAAATTAGCTAAGCGATCGACTGTGTTGAAACATTTTTTTTGCCCGTTGCCTTTTATGCTTCGCTAGCTACTGGTTCAGTTGGTTGTTCTGTCTCTTCTGTAGCTGAGGTTTCTGTCTCTGCCTCGGATTCTGAAGTTTCGGCAACGGTAGCATCTTGTTTTTTCAGTTTGAGAGTCAAATAACGAATTACTTCTTCTTCAAGTCGCATAGCTCTTTCTAAAGCTGCTATTTGGCTACCATCAGCCTGATAATTCATCTGAATATAGATACCATCTAAATATTTCTTGATGGGGTAAGCGAGTCTTCTTTTGCCACGATTTTGAATTTGAATGTTTTCAGCACCACGCTCGCTGATAAAAGTTTGATATCTGTCGATCGCATTTCCTACTTGCTCTTCACTTAGGTCAGGGCGTAGGATATACATCATTTCATAATTATTACTCATGGAATTTGTTCCTTATGGACTAGTTTGGCTTCTCAACTCGTGTTACGAATAAGATTAATTAATTTAAGTTCTCAAATGTAAACTGAGCCGAAGCAAGGAAATACTATATTACTATTACTTTGAGGAAAAAAGCTAGTCATCACTGTCTTGAATTTTTTAGGAGTATCTGTTATTTTCAATTCGTTATGGCACAACGCTACGTAAGAGTAAAAACTGCTCAGGGACAAATTTATTATGGTTTGCTTCAGCCTAACCGTAATGTTGTTGTTTTCGATGCTCCTCCCTGGTTAGGAGGTCAGACGACAGAACTAGAGCTAGAATTGGATGAGTATCAACTTCTTGCCCCTTGCGCCCCTTCTAAAATTGTGGCAGTGGGTAAAAATTATGCTAATCATGCTGCGGAGATGGGATCGCCTCTGCCAAAACAACCTTTATTATTTCTCAAACCCACAACTGCTATTATTGCCGATAGCCAGTCTATTTATTACCCTTATCAATCTAAGCGAGTTGATTACGAAGGAGAATTAGCCTTAGTAATTGGAGAACGCTGTCGCAATTTAACCCCCGAACAAACTCGTAAAGTTATCTTTGGCTATACCATTGCTAATGATGTTACTGCCAGAGATTTACAACAAAAAGATGGACAATGGACTAGAGCTAAAGGATTTGATACTTTTTGTCCCCTAGGCCCTTGGATTGTCCGAGAATTAAGTGCAGGGGCAAAATTACAAACTTTTTTGAACGATTCCCCCCAACCGCGCCAATCTGCAACCGTAGATACCATGGTTTTCCCCCCAGAGTTTCTAGTTGCTTATATTTCCCAGGTAATGACTCTTTTACCTGGAGATGTAATTCTAACGGGAACTCCTGAAGGGATTGGCTCTCTTATGGTAGGCGATCGCGTTCGTGTAGAAATAGAAGGGATAGGCAGTCTAGAAAATCCAGTAGTTTCTATCAATAACTTACAAGTATCCCTGAGTTGATGAGTTAACGAACTTGAGAATAAGCTGCTTGAGAAATAGTGGGAATTTCGGCATATTTGCCCAATGCCGATTGGACTATGGCATAAAAACAAGATGCAAAAGTAGCAATAAAAACTACGTTATAAAATGTCTCTGTAATTAGGGAAAAATTAAGTCCACCCAAAATATATCTGGCAACTAAACTACACAGAGACAAAAGAATTCCTATTAAAATTGCTTGCATCGCATTAAAACGAACAAAATGCTTTATTCTTTCGTTTCTGACTACTGCAAAAAACAAAGCAAAAAAGATGATCAGTCCTCCAAAGGGAAATCCGTAGTAAAGCTGTAGTAATGGCTGAAGTGGTATATAGATGATGTTCAAAAAGGGAATCATCCTTAATACAGGTTGACCAAATTGATAAGCTTCCACCAGTGGTAGTAGGTAAACAATTGCAGCAAAAATACGGTCTTTAGCATCGGTCGAACCACGCCAAGCCATTGTGCGATCTCCTTATATCGATATAAAACTAAAACAAAAATCGACTGTTAAATCTATTTAATAGGATAACGCAATTAGTTTGATTCTTCTGTGAGTCTAGATCGGGAAATGCCCGCTTCGGCTCGAATTTTTAATGAGCAATTAAGATCGTACCCGACAATTTTTTTAGAAAAAATGTATTTTTTGGCCAATAGTTAATCTAAATTATTTGCCTTGAGAACATTAAGAAAAACTAAAAAATTATTTTTGACCTATTATCTAGCAAATTTTAATTAATATTAGCAACTCGAAAACCCATCTGGCATTCATAAATATTAGCTTGATTTTCACTAGCTCGAGCGACAACTGCACGACCACAGTTTAATTTTCCCTCTTGCCAGCGAGGTAGTCCACTCTGGTTTGCCATCAGGCAAGTCTGACATACTTGTTTGGGTGATAGCAATTGTTCGTCTGTAATGATGACCAACATACTGTCAATTTTAGTGACTTTATTTTTATTCTAATTGTTCAAACCAAAATTAAAGTAGTCTGTGCCATATACCTTAACAATTTTTCCGAGAATCGGAAAAAGTTATTTGTTTGGTACCGATCAACTTTTTTGATGTTTTTTGCTAAATTAAACTGTCTAATTATTAAGTTGTAAAACTTAAAATAATATTTTTCCGAGATCGCTAGCAAATAATACTATCAAGAAAACTCGACTCAGAAAACTGTTTTATCTAAATTTAAATTCAGATAAAAATTTTCTAGTTATCTGAAAACTATCCAAAGAAAAAAAGGATAAAAAGTTAAATTGAAACTCGCTTTGCAGGTTTATAGATATAAGCCGAGATCTCGTTTAGGAAAACAACGAATAATTATACCTTCGCCTTCACAAAAAGCTTAAAATTATTAATTTCTAAAATACGAGTTAAGAGTTAGTCAATGACTTAAGCCGAGCAACAAACAAGGTTACTATGTAGAAAGAAAACCATAACTATTACCGCTTTACTTTAGCTGAACGGACTAAGGTTTTCAGCAATGACCGAATTCGATACCATAGTTGATACTCAGTAAAAAGGAACTAACTATCCGTGACTAAAACTAATCTAGATTTTCTTGCCCAAATAGACCCAGAAGTTACCGAAACAATTAATTTAGAACTGAAGCGTCAACGAACTCATCTCGAATTAATTGCTAGTGAAAACTTCACCTCTCCAGCAGTTTTGGCAGCCCAAGGTTCGGTATTAACCAATAAATATGCAGAAGGCTTACCAGGAAAACGTTACTACGGTGGTTGTGAATTTATCGATCGCACCGAACAAATAGCTATCGATCGCGCTAAAAAACTGTTTGGTGCTGAAGTGGCTAATGTTCAACCCCATTCTGGCGCACAAGCTAACTTTGCGGTCTTTCTTGCCTTACTCAAACCTGGAGATACCATTATGGGGATGGATTTATCTCACGGTGGACATCTAACCCATGGTTCTCCTGTTAACGTATCGGGAAAATGGTTTAAGGTAGTGCAGTATGGTGTAAATAAAGACACAGAAAGGCTAGATTTCGACCAAATTAGAGAAATTGCTCTCAAAGAAAAACCAAAACTAATTATTTGTGGCTATTCAGCCTATCCCCGCATCATTGAATTTGAGAAATTTAGAGCGATCGCCGATGAAATTGGTGCATATTTACTAGCAGATATTGCTCATATTGCTGGTTTGGTGGCTACAGGACATCATCCTAATCCAGTCCCCCATTGCGATGTAGTCACTACTACCACTCATAAAACTCTTAGAGGCCCGAGAGGAGGGTTAATTCTCACCCGCGATCCCGAACTAGGTAAAAAATTTAACAAAGCAGTTTTCCCAGGGAGTCAGGGAGGCCCTCTAGAACACGTAATTGCTGCTAAAGCAGTTGCTTTCGGTGAAGCTCTCAAACCAGAATTTAAAACTTATTCTGCCAACGTAATTGCTAATGCTAAAGCTTTGGCTAGCGGATTGAGTGAACGTGGGTTAAAGTTAGTATCGGATGGGACGGATAACCATTTACTACTTGTCGATCTTCGTTCTGTAAACATGACAGGGAAACAAGCAGATAGTCTAGTCAGTGAAATTAACATTACTGCTAATAAAAATACTGTACCATTCGATCCCCAGTCTCCTTTCGTCACCAGTGGGTTACGACTTGGCTCTCCTGCGATGACTACTAGGGGTATGGGAACGACAGAATTCCAAGAGATTGCTAACATTATTGCAGATCGACTTTTAAATCCAGAAGATGAGGCAACTAAAGATAATTGTTTATCGCGAGTAGCAAATTTATGCGATCGCTTTCCCCTTTATCCTCATCTCACTATTCCCGTCCCCGTAACTGTCTAAAAAAACTAAAACATCGACAACCTCTAACCAAGTATTCCTCTAATTCAGATGCCTGTAGAACTATACCATCTGACTACTTTTCTTATTTCTGTAACTGTTGTTTTATGGACTATTCCAGATGTTAAAACAGTTGGTCTCAAACTAGGCATAGTGGATCGACCCAACGCCAGAAAAATTCATAAAAATCCCGTTGTTCGTGTCGGCGGAGTTTCTATATTTATTGGGGCAATTTCTGCTCTTCTGATTATCTGGCGATTGGGAGGGTTTTCTATGGTTTCTCCCGATCGAGAAGGAGAAATTGGCGCGGTTATCTTTGGTAGTATTGTTTTCTTTTTTATCGGTCTAGCTGACGATCTTTTTAACCTTACTCCTATCTCTCGACTGATCGCGCAACTTCTTGTGGCTACCATTTGTTGGTTTATGGGAGTGAGAATTGATTTTCTTTCTGTTCCTTTCGATAGCTTAATTCAGCTTGGTTGGTTAAGTCTTCCTATTACAGTAATTTGGCTAGTAGGAATGGCTAATGCTATCAACTGGATCGATGGCGTTGATGGTCTAGCAGCAGGAGTTTCTGGTATTGCTGCGGTAGTCATGCTCATTGTTACCCTATTTATGAATCAACCAGGAGCAGCTTTAATTGCTGCTGCTTTAGCTGGTGGTGCTTTAGGATTTTTACGTTATAACTTTAATCCCGCTCAGATTTTTATGGGAGACGGGGGCGCATATTTTATGGGGTTTACTCTAGCAGGAGTAGGCGTGATTGGCTTAGTTAAAACTACTGCTGTTACAGCTGTTTTGCTACCGTATTTAATCTTGGCAGTCCCTATTTTAGATATGTCAGCAGTTATTCTTTCCCGCATTAGCAAAGGCAAATCCCCCTTTATTGCTGATAAAAGCCATCTCCACCATTGGTTACTCAAAGCTGGTATCTCACAACGCCTAACCGTTTTATTTATCTACTCTCTCACCTTATGGGTGGGTAGTCTGGCTATGGGCTTCTCTAATATTCCCAGTGGTTGGGGCTACGCCATTGGCGCAACTTTACTGCTAGGTTATGTTGGGTGGCAAGTTTGGCGTAATACCAAAAAACAGTAATAAGACATTAACCAATAACCAAACCTAGAAAATAAATGAGTGCAGAAATCATCTGTGTCGGTACAGAAATTCTCTTGGGTGATATTCTTAACACCAATTGTCATTATCTAGCTCAAGAATTAGCCAAATTGGGTATTCCCCATTACTATCAAACCGTAGTTGGAGACAACCCTACCCGATTGAGACAAGTTATCGATCTTGCTATTCAACGTTCCTCTATCTTAATTTTTACAGGAGGTTTAGGCCCTACTCCAGACGATCTAACTACAGAAACGATCGCTAACTTTTTTCAAACTCCTTTAGTGGAAAAACCAGAAATAATTCAAGATATTGAAGCTAAATTTGCCCAAAGAGGTCGCAAAATGACCTCCAGCAATCGCAAACAAGCTTTAATACCTACTGGGGCGCAAATACTTCCTAATCCTTTAGGTACTGCTCCTGGGATGATTTGGCAACCGAAACCCAATCTAACCATTTTGACCTTTCCTGGAGTACCTGCTGAAATGCACCAGATGTGGTTGGATACTGCTGTCCCTTTTCTTAAAAGTCAGGGTTGGGGTCAAGAAATAATTTATAGTCGGATGTTACGTTTTCGCGGTATTGGTGAATCAGCTTTAGCCGAAAAGGTTAACCATTTATTTGCTCTAGAAAATCCGACTGTTGCCCCCTATGCTTCTAAAGGAGAAGTACGTCTAAGAATCTCTGCTAAAGCTAAATCCGAAGCAGAAGCCATAGCCCAAATCGAACCTGTCGTTAGAGAAATAATCGCGATCGCTGGGCTTGATTATTTTGGCTCGGATGATGATACTTTAGCTAGTGTAGTCGGAAGACAACTGCTACAAGCAGGAGAAACCCTGTCTGTAGCCGAATCTTGTACGGGAGGAGGTGTAGGAGAAATGCTAACTTCTATTCCTGGAAGTTCCGCTTACTTTTTTGGGGGAATTATTGCTTATGCCAACCAAGTTAAACTTGCCGAACTTAAAGTACAAGCTAGAGATTTAGAACAGCAAGGGGCAGTTAGTGCTGTCGTCGCCAAACAAATGGCATTAGGAGTCAAACAGCGTCTGGGTTCTAGCTGGGGACTTAGTATTACTGGAATTGCTGGTCCTGGTGGTGGGACAAAGGATAAACCTGTCGGTTTAGTTTATATTGGTTTGGCTAACCCTGAAAACCAAACTGAAAGTTTTGCACATCACTTTGGTTCAATGAAAACTCGTTCTCTTATTCGCTATTATAGTGCTTGTAATGCCCTAGATTTGCTGCGTAGAGAACTACAATTAAGGGCTAATATTAGTTTTTAAAATAAAAATAATAAAAGTCTAGCTAGCAATTCAACGCTCTATAGTAATAAAACTACAGTATTGGTAATGTTTTTGCGCAAAATAGTAATTGCTAGTAATTGCTTTAGCCAGATTTAGTCACACAAATGAGTGTTAGAAGTACCAGATTCTAACCAGTCATAGATACGATCCAATTCTTCTAAAGTTACTAAACCATATTGCCACAAAATCATTGGTATGGGAGCGCGATCTTGCTCCACATTGCGTTGTAATACGGCAATTGAATCTTTAGGTAAAGCTAATTCTTCTTTCAAAAATTTAATAAATTTAGCGTAGATAGTAGGTGTCATTTTTATGCATCTTCTCGGTTGTAAGTGTAATAAATCAAAAGAATAAACTGGACTTTGGATAACTATGTTGGAAACTCTACTTTTAAGCCAACAGCAAGTTGCGATCTTTAATATTTTTTCGTATTTATCTGTAATTGACCGTGCGCCAAATCACAATCAAAACAAAATTTCAAAATTGATATTCGAGCGCGATCGAGCAAGACTGAGATTGTCAACTATAGAGATTAGCCAACTTCAAAAAGAAATAGATAAAAAAATAGATAATAGATAAATAAACTATACTGATAAATAGCTAACTTTCAACTCTATCTAGAGAAAGAGTATCAATATTTTCTCACATAAAATCATTAAAGCAATAGTAGATTATAAAGAAATAAATAATTTTATTGAGTAATATTTAAAAATTCGATAAGAAGGCGATCCCCAACTTTTAAATTTAATTCTTCGGCTCTACCACCTCTCAATTCTATTACTTCATCTACTAACCCATCTGGGCCATAAATAGGACAGGGATCGTCAAAACAAGGAGGAACATTGGCTGCGATCGCTTTTACTTCTCCTTTGTATAAAAAAATCATATCTAAAGGAATCTCAACATTTTTCATCCAAAATTGAGCAACTTGTGGTCGATCGAATGTAAACAGCATACCCCGATTATCGGGTAAAGATTTACGAAACATTAATCCTAAAGCTTGCTGTCTTGGAGTCTTGGCAACTTCTAAATTAATGACTTCTTGAGAAATTTGGGTTTTGGCTGTAATTGGTAATTTTTGTGGCGAATTTGAAGACGAGACGACGGTGTTATCTAAGTCTTTTTTGTATTCACGTTCTGATTTTTGCTGAGAATTGTTAGCTGTTTTTTCTGAAGTAGTTTGAGTCGAAGATAGGGATGAACAGCCAAAGCAAGTAAGAGCCAACACTATAATTAAGCTAATTTTTTGACCGCGAAATAGAGACAGTAGAAGAGGCAGCATTTTATTCTGGTAATTTACCTAGTAAGCCTGTAGGCAACATCGTAGTATAAAGAGAGTTTCTAATAGTTTGAATTCCAATTTTTTAAGCCGATTCATATATTCTTAAAATTTCCTTCCCCGCTCGATACTTTACTTGTCCGAGAAAGATTTAAGCCAGATCGCCAAAAGTATACTTTCGACAATCGGATTTAGTATTAGTCAATCAATTTCTGTCTCTGTTTCTTAAAAGCATGGAAAGAGGTTAATAATACTTTTACGGTTCTCTGAGAACGTAACCCACACCTCTAACTGTCTGAATTAGTCTTTTTTGACCTTCACTTTCGATTTTGAGACGTAAATAACGAATATATACTTCGATTACATTGGACTCACCCCGATAGTCATAACCCCAAACATTTTCAATAATTTGGTCGCGAGTTAAAACTTTACCTGGGTTAGACATTAAATATTTGAGTAGCTCAAATTCTTTCATGGTTAGATCGAGAGTGCGCTCATTACGAATCACTCGACGAGTAGTTAAATCTAAAATTAAGTCACTAAAACAGATTTGTTCCTTAATACTCACCTCTGGTTGCAGGTAGAGACGAATCAGTTTTAAAAACTCTTCCCTTTTATAAGGTTTAAGCAAATAATCATCTGCACCCGATTGCAAACAAGCAACTCGCTCTTCTACAGTTTCCCCTTCCACTAACATCAGTATTGGGGTGCGATGACCAGAATGTCTTAACTGACGACAAAAATTCCATCCAGGTTCTGCTTGCCACGATCGATCGATAACGATCATGGCAGGTTGAAAATCATTTACCTGCTTTAGCTTTTCATTAAAATTTTGACCTACTAAAGAAAAATATCCTGCCGAACGTAAATCTAAACTTGCTTGCTGGGCAAAAATTTCGTCAGTAAAAATCCAAATACACGGATTATCTGCTCTGATATTTGTAATAGTCGCCATAGTAGCTTATCCTTAAAACCTAATTTTATTGCGCTCACGATCATTTTTACTCCAGAATCAAAAATGATTAGGGAAGTTCCACCGAAGTTGGTTTAGCGATATGAGGTAATCCCCATCCTAACTTTTCTCTTAAAATTCTGAAAAACTCTGGTGTTTTCAAGCGAATGAAACGAGCAGAATACTTAGATTTTTGAATATGAATTCGATCGTCTGGCAAAATATAACAGCCTCCATTTCCATCTACTACCATAACTAAGCGATTTGGGGTAGCAGGAAAAACATTTACTTCCTCGCGATCGCTAAAAACTAAAGCGCGAGAAGCTAGAGAGTGAGGACAAATAGGTGCTAACTGCAACACTGGTACTTCTGGAGTAACAACAGGGCCTCCTGCACTGAGAGAATAAGCGGTAGAACCTGTTGGTGTAGAAACAATAATTCCGTCAGCAGCAATATCTACAGGTGCGTGTCCACCAATCTTAATTTCAAAATGGCACATACTGGTCAGGGGTTCTCGATGCAGTACCATTTCATTTAAACAAAGAGCTTCCCACAACAAAGCTTCATGGCGAAATACTCTAACCGCTAACATCGATCTTTCCTCAATTTCATAATTTTGAGCTAGCAATTGCTCGATAGCGATAGGTAGATTATTGAGGTAAATTTCTGTTAAAAACCCCATATGACCTGTATTGACGGTCAAAGCAGGAATGCCAGAGGGAGCAAGTTGTCGAAACCCAGACAAGACCGTACCATCACCTCCTAAAACAATAGCAAAAGCCATGTCAGAGTCGAATTCTGGTGGTGTTAACTGCTCTATCCGAGTACTACAAACAGGACTTTCAGGAGTAGAATACTCTAAAATACCTCCAACTCCTGTTGCCATATGTACTTGCCAACCATTGGCAGTTAATATCTCTGATACATCTAATGCAACTTTACAAGCTATGGGTTTTATATCGTTATAGATAATGCCCGCTTTTGGCTTTGGCACAATTCAATGTCTAACCTGTTAAAACTTTTATATTATCTTATACAGCAATAAGCCCCTTTAAAAGGGGCTATCTCAAAAGGATAAAATAATTATCCTAATGTTGTTTTGAATTTAGAGAGCGTTACCACGGGGTAAAACTTCCTCTGGGAATTCAAAGTTTTGATGTGGTTGGTCTTGAGTCGCCATCCAGGCTCTCAGACCTTCGTTGAGCAGAATATTTTTAGTGTAGAATGTCTCAAACTCGGGGTCTTCTGCTGCTCTTAACTCCTGAGATACGAAGTCATAAGCCCGTAAGTTCAAGGCAATACCGATGATGCCGATGCTGGCCATCCATAGACCTGTTACAGGCACAAACAGCATGAAGAAATGTAACCAGCGTTTGTTGGAAAAAGCAATCCCGAATATCTGTGACCAGAAACGGTTGGCTGTTACCATACTGTAAGTTT
>JBFRWK010000282.1:0-38876 GCA_051439545.1 Xenococcaceae cyanobacterium
CCACCGAATACACCTGCTACACCTAACATATGGAAGGGGTGCATTAAGATGTTGTGTTCTGCTTGGAACACGAACATGAAGTTGAATGTACCACTGATTCCTAAGGGCATTCCATCAGAGAAGCTACCTTGTCCTAAGGGATAGATTAAGAATACTGCCGTTGCAGCAGATACTGGTGCAGAATATGCTACACAGATCCAAGGACGCATTCCTAAGCGGAAGGATAGTTCCCACTGACGACCGAGGTATGCAAATACTCCGATCAAGAAGTGGAACACGATTAGCTGGTAAGGTCCACCGTTGTACAACCACTCATCGAGAGAAGCTGCTTCCCAGATGGGGTAGAAGTGTAATCCAATAGCATTACTAGAAGGAACAACTGCACCAGAGATGATGTTGTTTCCGTATAGTAATGAACCTGCTACTGGTTCGCGGATTCCGTCGATGTCTACTGGAGGTGCAGCGACAAAGGCGATTAAGAAGCAAGTTGTTGCAGCTAGAAGTGTGGGGATCATTAGGACACCGAACCAACCGATGTAAATGCGGTTGTTGGTGCTGGTAATGAACTCACAGAACTTTTCCCAACTGCTAACGCTACCGCGTTGCTGTAAAGTAGTAGTCATATGTGTTTATGATTCCTATGTATTTATTTTTCAAGGTTCTGGATTAGAACAGGAGGGGAAACGAAATAAAAAAATAATGTGTTTCTCTCATCCATGTACTTATACTAACTAACTTTTCTCCTTTTGTCAAGTTTTGTAACAAAAATTTTGACGATTTCTATCAAAAGTTGTACTTCACTTTGAAATATATTCTTCCTGAAAGATGGAAATTTTCGTTCTTAGCTAAAGAGATTGTCTTGAAGCAGTTGTTACGAGCTAGTGTAAAATTGACTAGCACGATTAGATATTTGCAAAAGAAATTGATTGACAACAGCTAGGTTTTGAGCTTGTTCGATAACTTGAGTAATTTTTCCAGTCAGAGCATTAACTTTGGTATCGAAAGGATTATTAGACCAAAAGGAATTTGTTCGTTCTCTTGGTATCTCTTCAGAAGAATTTTCCTCGTTTAAATCTAATAAATCGATTATTTCTTTGATCTCGATCGATATTTGACTTACAAGAGCTTCAATTTGTGTAGTTTGTGTGGTTAAGCGACCAGACAAAGGTTTTACTCTTTTACTAATCAACAGCAGAGAATTTTGCTCATTTTGTTCTAGTCGATTGTTTTGAGTTGAGATATTTGTTGTTTGTCGTTCAACTTGTTGTCTAAGATCGTCAATAATGTCTCCTATTTGCTCTAGTTGCTCGGCAAGATAATGAATCCGTTTGATTTCTCTAGCAGATTGAATGATTGTCGCTTCAATTTTAATTAGATTAATTCTACTAGTAGTATTAGTATTTGTCTCTCTTGCAGTAGAAGAGGATTCTAATTGAGCATTAGCTAAGTAAGAAGGTGAGCTTTGTTCTAAGGTTATAAGTTCTTCGGTAAAATTGGCTACTTTTTTCATCTGAAGTAGAAATTGAGCGATCCTCTTTGATTGCTGATTAACTTTGAGCCGAAGAGTTTCAAATCCTTTTTCAATATGTAACAAAAGCTTAGATAGTGCTTTTATGGGTTTCGTTATTTTTGCTGTTGGTTTTTGCTCCTGAGATCCTGGCATACCTGAGACCTTATCTTGAGTTATCGTTCCCTCAGTTGAGGTAAGGTTAGATTTAGGAGAAGAAGTAGGAGGTAAGTTGTTAGTTTCTAGTTTTCTTAGGAGTTCGGCATGAGCCAGAGCAAAGCCAACTTGAGTAGCAATTTGCGTTACCCAAATAATTTCTTGTTGTTTCCAGGTGCGTACATCAGAACAGTTATGAGCCACAAGTAATCCGAATAGCTTATCTTCCCTGAGAATAGGTGTAACTATATTGGCTTTGACTTCTAGTTTTTTTAGTTGCTCTAGATAACGAGGGTTTATCTCTGCTCGATCGACATTGTTTAATGCTTTAACTCTACCATTTTTGTATTGTTCTAGATACTTCGCTTCAAAGCAGGGGTCTTGAATTGTCATACCTAAAGCTCTCGTCCAACCAGGAGCAACAGATTCGGCAATAACTAATCCCCGATTATCCTCACCTAAGCTGTAGATAACCACTCGATCGCATTCTAAAATCTTTTTTACTTCTTCTACGCTGACTTCAAGAATATCTTGTTGTTGGAGGGAGTTACGAATATTTTTAACTGCATTGTCGAAGAGTTGTATCCACTGAGTTTTTATTTTGGCTTTTTGTTTTAGTTGAGAAGATTCTGCTAATAGTTTGGCATTGTCTAATGCAAAGCCAACTTGAGTAGCGATCTGAGTCAGCCAACAAATTTCGTGTTGTTGCCAGACACGAGGATTAGCACATTGATGAGCCACAAGTAATCCGAATAATTTATCTTCACTAATAATAGGTATAACCAAATTGGCTTTGACTTCTAGTTTTTCTAATTGTTCGAGATAGCAAGTAGTTATTCCTGCTTCATAGATATTATCGAGGGCGCGAACCCTACCATTTTTGTATTGTTCTAGATATCTAGCTTCAAAGCAGGGGTCTTGAATCGTCATCCCCAAAGCTTTTGTCCATCTAGGGGCAACAGATTCAGCGATAACTATTCCATATTTGTTTTGATTTAAACTATAGATTAGCACTCGATCGCAATCTAAAACTCGACGCACTTCTTTAACACTAATATCAATTACATCTTTCTGCTTGAGCGAGCGACGAATATGATTAACCGCATCAATAAAAAAGTTCGTCCATTGAATTTCTGTGTTTTGTTGTTGCTTGAGTTGAGAAGATTTTATTATTAGTTGGGCATGAAGTAAGACATTGTCTAATGCAAAGCCGACTTGAGTAGCAATCTGACTCACCCAAGCAATTTCTGTTTTTAGCCAATGACGGGGACTATCGCATTGATGAGCTACTAGTAACCCAAATAACTTACCTTCCCTATTAATGGGTGCAACCAAATTGGCTTTGACTTCTAGTTTTTCTAATTGTTCGAGATAGCAAGCAATTATTTCTCCTTCATAGATGTTGTCGAGGGCGCGAACTCTGCCATTTTGATATTGTTCTAGATATCTAGCTTCAAAACAAGGATCATCAAGGATCATGCCCAAAGCTCTCGTCCAACCAGGAGCAACAGATTCAGCGATAACTATTCCATAATCATCTTGATTTAAGCTGTAAATAAGCACTCGATCGCATTTTAAAACCCGACGCACTTCTTCGACACTCACATCGAGAAGATCCTGGGATTGAAGCGGTTCTCTAATATGCTTAACGGCATCGGTAAAATATTCTATCCAGTTAGTTTCTGTTTTTGCTTTTTCTTGGAAAAGTTTAGATTCAGTTAATAATTGAGTCTGGTCTAAGACAACACTTACTCGTTGCGCTAGTCTGGTTAATAATTCTACTTCATCTGGCTGCCAAAAATGAGGATTAGCACATTGATGGGCTGCTAGTAGACCGAATAATCGCTCTTGATGAATAATTGGGGTTACTAAATTGGCTTTAATTTCTAATTTTTTCAACTTGGCCACATAGCAAGGGTCTAAGTTAGCATTGTCAATATCGTTGATTATTTTGACTTTGCCATCACGATATTTTTCCCGATAGTTAGCTTCAAAGCAAGAGTCTTCAATATTCATTCCAATAGCTTCAATCCAGCCTGGAGCTACAGCTTCAGCAATTACTTCGCCATTACTACTGTGGTCGAACCGATAAATTACCACGCGATCGCATTTTAGTAATCTTTGAGCTTCTTTTACTGTATTAATGAGGATATTTTCTCGGTCGGCAGATTGATTGAGATAATCTAGAAACTTGGCTAAGGACTTGTGTCCCTCGTCCTTTTTGGGTTCGTTTTTCGGTTTAACAATGATGGTATTCTGTTTGATTTTTGCTTGAAGAGTACGATTAGTTAAATATCCAGCAAGGATACCAGTTATTAAAGCTGTTACTCCGCTTCCTATTAGTAAATTAGCGAGTAGCTGTTTTTCTATGGCTAGTTCTTGTTCGCTAATACCAGTCTCGTCTATTTTTCTGGCTATAACTGCCTGTCGATTAATTGCTTTGTTCCCAAAATGATAGGTTACCGTTCCCAAGGCTAAGATTGGCAGCATTACTGCAAAAGTTACTAAAGCAGTTGCTATCTTGAGATTTAAAGGCTTGGGCGAAAGTTTAAGGAGGGAATTATCCTCTGAATCTCTCCCTAGCTCGGTATTACTTTTGTTTAATATTTCTTCTTCTATTTTTCCAGGCTGTAACAAAAAATTGCTCGATCTTTCTTCTATCGGGTTGAAGGAAGCATGACTATCTATTCTTCGCTGAGATGCTGCGCCCTCCCTATCCTGCTTCGATTTTGCGCGATCGCCATTATTATAAGATTCATGGTTCATAGGATAACTCATTTTATAAATTTTCAGGAAAAATGCAGTTAAATTTATTTGCTTACAACGATTTAAGAAGAAGAAACAAAGATTAACAACCGATCTAAGTTAAATTATTTATGTATTTATACTGAGCAATTTAATTTTACCTTGAGTTTTAAACGAGTTTATTAGTATTTTTACGGAGAAAAAAACAGTAATTTCGGTAAAATTACTTAAAAATCGTTTGATTTAACTTTCAAGCTAAATTTGTTTAGTGGTTAACAGTTCCCAGCCCAATCGATAAAGGATAATGAAAAATAGATAACTTTTAAGTTGATAAGCGATAAATTCATGGCTAAACCAATTATCCTGACTGTAGATGACGATCCAGAAGTTTTACAGGCAGTAGCAAGGGATTTACGGAGGCAATATGGCGATCGCTTTCGGATTACAAGAGCCGATTCTGGTCAATCTGCTCTCGATACAGTACAAAAGCTTAAACTCCGCAATGATACGATGGCTCTTTTTTTAGTAGATCAACGAATGCCGAAGATAACAGGAGTAGAATTACTAGAAGAAGCAGGACAACTATTTCCTCTGGCGAAAAAAGTTCTCTTAACCGCTTATGCAGATACCGATGCTGCGATTGCAGCAATTAATAATGCCAAGTTAGACTACTATCTTCTCAAACCTTGGGATCCCCCAGAAGAAAAACTATATCCAGTTTTGAATGATTTACTCGATGATTGGCAAGCCTCTTTCCATCCTCCCTTCAAAGGTATTCGGATTATTAGCGATCGCTGGTCGCCTCATTCCCATCAAATTCGGGATTTCTTGGCAAGAAACCAAATTCCCTATCGTTGGTTGGATATAGAAAAAGAAAAAGAAGCAGCAGAATTGATCGATTTAGCCAAGATCGACAAACCAAATTTGCCTCTAGTTATGCTTGCTGATGGTGAATGTTTATCTGAACCATCTAATCTTCAGTTAGCTGAGAAAATTGGTTTAAAAACTCAGGCAGAAAAACCTTTTTATGACTTAGTAATTGTAGGTGGAGGTCCAGCAGGATTGGCAGCAGCAGTATATGGAGCTTCAGAGGGACTACGAACAGTTACTGTAGAAAGAGAAGCTCCTGGAGGACAAGCAGGAACGAGTTCGCGCATTGAAAATTACCTCGGTTTTCCTGTCGGTTTGAGTGGAGGAGATTTAGCGAGAAGAGCAGTAACCCAGGCTAAAAGGTTTGGAGTTGAAATTCTTACTCCCCAAGAAGCAACTAAAGTTCGCTTAGAAGATAACTACCGGATTATTACCCTTAGCGATGGTACGGAAATTAGCTGTCACGCTCTCATTCTTGCTCTGGGGGTATCTTGGCGCAGACTACAAGTACCAGGTATTGACAAATTTACAGGAGCAGGTGTTTATTACGGTGCAGCCCAAACCGAAGCCTTAGCTTGTCGTGGGGAAGATGTTTATGTGGTTGGTGGGGCAAATTCCGCAGGGCAAGCAGCAATGTATTTTTCTAAATATGCTCGTCAAGTAACGATGTTAGTGCGGGGCGATTCTTTGACAAAAAGTATGTCTCAGTATCTTATCGATCAGATTGATGCCACAGACAATATAGAAGTACAAACTCACACTAGTGTTATTGAAGCCCAAGGAGACACGAGTTTAGAAACCCTCGTGTTGAAAAATTCTATTACTGGCGAGACTAAAACCGTAGCTGCTAATTCCCTTTTTATTTTTATTGGTGCTAGACCTTATACCGATTGGCTCGATGGTTTATTATATCGAGATGAAAAAGGTTTCATATTGACGGGTTCGGATTTACCCAAAAAAGGCGATCGCTATCAAGGTTGGAGTTTGGATCGCGATCCTTATCTACTCGAAACTAATATACCTGGTATTTTTGCTGTAGGGGATGTGCGCCATGGTTCGGTAAAACGGGTTGCTTCTGGTGTAGGGGAAGGCTCTATTTGCGTTCAATTCGTCCACCGTTATTTAGCTCAGGTCTAAATAAGCGATCGAGATTATGTATTTACTCTGCCCAATTAAGAATGTAGGGTGGGCATTGGAAGGGATATAGAATGTGAGGGGTAATTTTCCTAATGCCCACCGCGAGAACGATTTCATTGCTGAGTTGTGGGCAATAAGGTACAAGGTGAAATTCCTATTGACTGGTGTTATTGTTTGCCCACCCTACTGAACTGAATCTTTTTGCATTGTATCCGCTTCCCCATTATCTTATTATTTATTACTTATTACTTATTACTCATTACTTAATAAAATAATTCCCTGAGTAAGTGTGTTGAATCAATAGCCATCCAAATCAAGGCTTTGGGTAGTTTCCTTAGAAAGGGTTCTTTGTGCCAAGCTCGATAGAATTCAGGGTAGGGTAAATTTTCAGAGCAACGCCAAATGAGATTAAAAAAATCTTCATTACTAAATGACTGAAAGATACTGAAATATGCTGAAAGCTGAGTCACCACGACTGCCTTTTGATTGCCAGTGCCAATTCGCCCCAAACTTTCTGCCACTTCCCAACGTTGGTCGTAATCGAGATTGGGTTGGCAGAGGAGTTGGACTAAGGCATCGATCGCTTTTTGATTGCCAGTGCCAATTCGCTCCAAACTCTCTGCCACTTGCCAACGGGTGTAGTCTTCGAGATCGGGTTGGGAGAGGAGTTGGACTAAAGCATCGATCGCTTTTTGATTGCCAGTGCCAATTCGCCCCAAAGTATATGCCACTTGCCAACGGGTGTCGTTATCGAGATCGGGTTGGGAGAGGAGTTGGACTAAGGCATCGATCGCTGTTTTTCGTTCTGTTTCTTTCAGTGTGGCTTCGGCTAAATTTTGAATTGCCCTTGGCAATTTTTTCCGCAACCATTTTTGAGTGCTGGAATAATCTAAACTCCAATCAACGATTTGCTTCACTATCTCATTTTTTTGGGAATAATCTTCAAACTCACCAATTCCAGCAGCAGCGAGACAATAGGCTCGATAATAATAAAATTTTCTAACTCCGTCTTTAAAGTTTACTAATTTGTCAATAAACTCTTCTTTTTCTTCTGGCTCAACATCACTACGTCCCAGCCATAGCAAAATTACTTCTTTCCACTGCGGTTCAAAAATCCGATATAGCTCATCCTCATCTTGTACGGGTCTATCTTTGTGTTTCTTGGGTAAGAAAAAGCCATAATCTTTAACTGCTGTTGCTGCAAAATATTCTTGAAAGGTAGGATGAAAAAAGGCATAGACTTTTTCATGCAAATTTTCTTCTCCTTCTGTAGGATAGCCTATATCCAGCAGCCATCCTAACTTTAATGCCCACCAAAATATTGAACCTTCATTATTATCATTAGGTTCATCATCTGGATCGCCTAAGTCTTCTTTAATAAAGCTCTCTCGTAAACGGAATCTATAACCTTTACGGAATCTATAACCTTTATTGTCTATTGCTTTTCTGGCTATCTCACCCAAAACTTGTTTTAATTTGTCAGTAGCTGGTAACTTCTGTAAGATTTTGTCATTTTGTTTGCTTTTATTCCATTCATTGAAACTAAATTCTTTATTATCTACCAACAAGTTATAGAAATCAGCTTTTGTTTTTGGTAACGATCTTCCTTCGCTTTTCTGCCAAATACGACACAATAACGCCAACCGTAAAGGATTTTTGACTAAATTTTGCAGGCGTTCCCGATTTTCTTCTTCTAGTTGCTTCTGCAATCTCTTCGCTTTCTCATCTCCTCCAAACCAATTATTAATAAATTGATTTACCTGTTCGGGGTAATTAAAGTCTAAAGTTCGGTAAATATCAAATTTTTCATTGAAAGTATCTTTTTGTTGCTCCCAAAGATTTAACCGACAACTCAGTACTACTCTAACTGAGTTTGTCCACCCTTTCCCTAGCTGTTCCTGAATTTTTTTCAAAGGATAATTGACTGCCATTTCATCTGCACCATCTAATAGCAGCCACAACTGACGGGTTTTGAGCAGTTCCTCAAATTTATCGTGCCATTTCTCTGGTGTTTTTCTACCTTCTTGAGATAAATTTCTCACCCATTGTTCTGACAAATATCGATACAACCATCCAGAATCGCTAACATCTTTGTCTTTCACTAAATTTTCGTTAAATTTAGCCAGAGAAATCCAAATAGGTAAACCTAGTTCTTTTTTTAATATCCAATCAGCTATCTTTTGTAATAGTGTGCTTTTCCCACCTCCAGGATCGCCAACAACAAGCAATCGTTTACCTTGGCTGTTAGTGCTAACACTGTTTTTTAATACTTCATTGAAAAACTCATCATGTTCATACTCTTTTACAACTTCATATTTTTCATCTGGCTTGTTATGTTCTGAATTTTCTGGTTTTACTGAATCTTCAGTAGGTCGGCGTTTTGCCTCTTGTTTAGGCTTACGCTCTATTAATCCCAGAGGAACATAAATATCTTTAAGTAAATTTTTATCATTATTCAAACTTTTTGGTACATCTTTGTTGAGGCGTTCTCTAAATACTTTAGGCAACCAAAAGTTATAAGCAGTAGGAATATCCAGAGTAAAGATTAATTTCTTTTGTTCTACTTGTTGCTTACCAACTTCAACCGCTCGTTCAAATAAAAGAAACCCATTTTCTCTTTCAAAATCTCCATTTTCTGACAAAGCCTCACTACGAGCAAAACCTGTACACTCAACGGCCAAATATTCCTCTCTGTCGAGCATATCCTCTAACTCATCTTGATCTTTTAGCGTTCCCAGATTTTCCCAAAATAGCTCTTTTCCGCGACGTTCTTCATTTTCCCAATCGCTATAGCTATGGGTAAGAGATACGGCTGCTAAAGCATGACCTTCAAGCAAAATTAAGATCGGTAATAAATCAAAACGAATACAAACAGCACAAAAGAGTATTGCTAAATCCAAACAAGTTCCTTTACTTTGTGTTTGGAGAATATCTTTTGCCGTGAGTATTTTTTGTTGTTGATTCTGATTCCAAGATTGAATATATTCGTTTAGGTCGTATTCAATATTTCTCTGGCATAAAGCATTGTAAATTTTTTCAATCAACTCGCGGGGATCACCAAAGTCTGAGTCTGGATTATCGTCATATCCGCTAGCAGGTAGAATACCTTTCTCTCTAGCTTGCTGTAAGAAGTTCTCGACTGCTTCTGACTCTTTAGCAAAATTGACAAACTTTACTAAACCTAATTCATCGTTTTTATCCCATAACTCATTGCTCATAATTTATACCAGCGATAAATTAATTAGAGGTTGTCTGAGAAGTCTCATTTATTATACTAATGCCCCCTAAATCCCCCAAATTTGGGGGACTTACAATTTATCTCCCCCCAGAGTTGGCTACCGTGTACACATAAGTCATTTTTTATTTGTTTGTCTGATTTTAAATGTTATTTCGCCCCCTAAATCCCCCAACCTTGGGGGACTTAAAGTTGTCTTTCTCCCCCAGAATTGGGGGTCGGGGGGCAATTATCAACTTGTGTGTACACCGTAGCCAGAGTTGGGGGGCAGGGGGCAGGGCTGTTTCATTCTGAAATAAAATAGAGTAAAAATAAGTTAAAAAGAGTAAATTAGTAACTAATGACAAAAAGACTTAATCAATTTTAAATTATGAGCTAAAGTGTCTATTGCTTCGGTAATCGAGTCTATTCTTCTTTGAGATAATCAATTAGGCTTTTGTCCCAGTTATTTGAAGTCATTGGTTTATTTCATGGGTCTTTCCTCTCAATTTATCTAATTTTCTCTATAATGAAACAGCCCTAGGGGCAGGGGGGGGCAAAACTAAGAAATCGAATGTAGAAAAATAACTTTTCAGATGTCCTCTTAGTAAGTGCATCTAAAAAACAGATTATTCAGCAATTGCGAACAAAGTATGTACGCTCTTCGGTGCTTGCTTGTGTGCCTTACTTGTTTCTACTTCCAAACAATACAATCCTGGTGCAAGCTTATTTGGTTCTAAAGTTAGTTCATAAAAACTATCCTCCTGTTGTTCCAAGGGAAATTTTTGGGGCTTCGACTCCTCTCCATTGCCCGATACAGCAGCGATCCGCGCCCTTAATCCACCAAATATTGCCAAAGTCTCAGAATCGACATTCATAATTTCTGCACCCAATCTGACTTCTTCATCACGGAGGTACAAATCATCAACACTAAGGCTAATAGCTGCGGGGTGTTTTTTAGACTCACTAGATAGAGGGTTTTGAAAGTCACTCGTAATGTTTTGCAACCGCTTTAAATCATCTTTTAGCAAACTCCATATGTGGTCATTATTTTGCAGCGCACCATGAGTTTCCGCAAAGCCTACCTCTCTCAACTTACCATCTAGATCGACTGGTATTACCGACAAAATCGGTACGGTATCATCACCAGTGGCGAAACTAACGTCAAGGGTTTGTTTGATTTCTGGTAGTGTGTTCTTACTTACTTCCAATTTTCCATTAGATAACTTTGCAGATTGATACGTGCTTTTTTGTCCTACACCAATTATTGGTTTGATTACATAAGAATTAGTATACTTAAGATGCTCGGGTAAATTAATTTGTTGTAAAAACTCTCTTGCTTGTCTTGCTCGTTCTGTATCTACACCAGGTATGCCATTAGCTTCTGCTATCCGTTGCCAATTTCCATCGACGTTCACCACAGGATACATCGACAACAACTGATAGGCAGAAGTAAAAGAACGCAATACATCTGTCAACGCTGGTAGAGGCTTTTTTTTGTAGCCATTTGCCAAAAAATTCAGAATTTTTACAGAACCACGATAGGGAGTGCCTAAAGTAAATAAAGCTTTGCAATGTTCCCCTCCGCCTAAATGTTCCAAATAATAACGAGAAATTAAACCTCCCATACTATGGGCAATCAAAATTACTTTTGCTTCAGGATTTTTCTCTTGCCACTGGGGTAAATTCTCGTCAATCAGTTTTTTTAACAACCTAGCAGCAACTCGATTATCCCGTCGCCAATCATAGGCAAATTCAAAATAGTTCTTACCATGAGTTAGATCGAAGTTGTTAACAAGTCTCTTCCGCAGCGAGGAATAACCATCAGCTATCTTGATAAATCCAGGCAATAAATAGGCATCTTGAATCAAACCTGTTGCTTTGATCCCATCATCTAGGTAATCTCTTTCTGGGTCATCTTCTTGTACCATGAGTTCTTGAAGCAAAGAACCTTGAGTTATTATTTCTCTAGTTGCTTTGAAAGCTGCTTGACATGATAAATTCCAGATATCTCGACCATTTTTATCTTGCAGCACACTGCCCATAATTCCAGGCAACAGCACTACCATATCTATCATCGGTGTTCTTGGCATTTACCTACATTGGCGATCGATTATCAATACAATTCTAAAAAATTAATAGGGGTAAAAAACCTCAATCATGCACATTTTTTTACCGTCAATCTATTTCCCTCTCAGTTTTTAATCGCAGTGCGATCGCACATCAAGGCATAATTAAAATGGGCGTTGCTGATTTTAAGTATGAAACCGAAAAGTAATCGGTTCGTAGCTATCAGCTTTTAGCTTTTAATCAATCTGTTTAATCGTTAAAAATTTAGAATCATACCAAGGGTTCAGCAACGCCTTAAAATGAAGTATGGCAATAGCCGACACTAGGGAAAAAACTTGATAACTATTCCTGTACTCGTTTGGGGACTATGCGTAATTCACGACCGCGCTTTATCATAGGCAAGAGCTAAAATTTAGTAGCCGAGAGGAGAAAGATTCAATGGCAGATAATAGAAGAAGTAAAGTAATTACCCAGGGACATCAGCGATCGCCCAATCGCGCTATGTTACGGGCAGTGGGTTTTGGCGATGAAGACTTTAGTAAACCTATTGTCGGACTGGCAAATGGCTACAGTACTATTACTCCCTGTAATATGGGGATTAATACTTTAGCCCAAAGAGCAGAAGCAGCCCTCAAACAGGCAAATGCCATGCCCCAGATGTTTGGGACGATAACTATTAGCGACGGAATTTCTATGGGTACGGAAGGGATGAAATATTCCCTTGTCTCCCGCGAAGTAATTGCCGACTCGATCGAAACTGCTTGTAATGGGCAAAGTATGGATGGAGTTCTTGCTATTGGCGGTTGTGATAAAAATATGCCTGGGGCAATGATCGCTATGGCACGGATGAATATTCCTGCTATTTTTGTTTATGGCGGGACGATTAAACCAGGGCATTATAACGGGCAGGATTTGACAGTAGTTAGTGCCTTTGAAGCTGTGGGACAATACAGCGCAGGTAAGATCGATGAAGCAGAATTAATGGCGATCGAAAAAAATGCTTGTCCTGGGGCTGGTTCTTGTGGAGGAATGTTTACCGCTAATACTATGTCCTCTGCTTTTGAAGCCATGGGGATGAGTTTACCCTATTCTTCGACTATGGCAGCAGAAGATGCCGAAAAAGCTGAAAGCACTGAAAAATCTGCTTTCGTTCTGGTAGAAGCTATTCGTAAACAAATTTTACCCAGTCAGATTCTGACCCGAAAAGCCTTTGAAAATGCCATTTCTGTAATTATGGCAATTGGCGGTTCTACTAATGCAGTTTTACATCTTTTGGCGATCGCTAATACTATTGGTGTAGAACTAACCTTAGATGACTTTGAAACTATTCGTCAGCGCGTTCCTGTTTTCTGCGATCTCAAACCATCTGGTAGATATGTGACGACAGACTTACACCAAGCTGGTGGCATTCCCCAAGTTATGAAAATGCTCCTAGTTCACGATCTGTTACATGGAGATGCTTTAACTATTAGCGGTCAAACTATCGCCGAAATTTTAGTAGATATCCCCGATACACCGAGAGAAAACCAAGATGTAATTCGTCCCTGGGATAAACCCCTTTACCAAGAAGGACATTTAGCAGTTCTTAAAGGAAATCTTGCTACAGAAGGGGCAGTAGCAAAAATTAGCGGTGTTAAAAATCCCCAAATTACTGGTTCTGCTAGAGTATTTGAATCAGAAGAAGAATGTTTGGCTGCCATTCTCGATAACCAAATTAAACCAGGCGATATTATTGTTGTTCGTTACGAAGGACCAAAAGGAGGGCCGGGAATGCGGGAAATGCTCGCTCCTACTTCTGCTATTATTGGTGCAGGGTTAGGGGATTCCGTAGGTTTGATTACCGATGGGCGTTTTTCTGGCGGGACTTATGGTATGGTAGTCGGTCATGTTGCCCCTGAAGCTGCTGTCGGTGGGACGATCGCTTTAGTAGAAGAAGGAGATAGCATCACGATCGATGCCCATCAAAAGCTATTACAACTTAATGTCTCTGATTCCGAATTAAGTAAACGTAAAGCCAAGTGGCAACCTCGTCCGCCTCGCTATCCTAGAGGGGTATTAGGTAAGTATGCTAAATTGGTTTCTTCGAGTAGTTTGGGTGCATTAACCGATTTGAATGGTTAGTCTAATCGAATAGATTCTTACTAACTTTTCTTTTGGGCTGTACTCACAGATGATAGATTACCCTAACAGTGGAAAGAAGCAGTAGCGATTGTCTTAATTGTCAAATGATGCTTGATTGTTAAGACGATCGCATTTTTAATGTTTTCTCTTGTTTGGATCACGCTCGTTTTATATTTCTCTAGATTCCCTATCAATTGATGATAAATAGAAAGTAGCAAATTTAATCAACCTATCCTACCAATCTAGAACAAGGGGAAAAAAGGCTAGAAAGATCGCGTAATACAAAGGGAGAGTTTATTGTCAAAATAAAACCCTCGGAGTTTTTTATTCTCTAAGTAAAGATTTTAACTAACGTACATCCATTGCCAAACAAATTGACCCGATTTATTAATATAACCCCATTTGCCTCTTTCTACAAAACTAGAATCATCGATCTGTACCTTTGCCAGTCCATGGGAAAAGTCTGAAGCAAAGTCAAAATAGGGTTCAAGCACAAATTTGCCTTCTTTATCGATATAACCATATTTTCCTGTAGTTATATCTCTTTGTTCTAGTTCACAACCTACTGTAACCCAAGCTAACCCTTCAGAAAAACTACTACATCCAGTGTAGCCAGAATCAAATCTTGGTTCGATCGCAAATTCGCCTTTTTTATTTATATATCCCCATCTCTTTGTCCCATCATCTGCGCCTACTGCTGCTAAACCTTCAGAAAATTTACTTGGCGCAGTAGTAAACTCTAACACGGGGTTAAATTTGGGAGGAATGACAAAATAGCCAGCTTTATCGATATAACCCCATTTTCCACGGACATCGATTACCGCAGCAAGTCCTTCACAAAAATCTCGCGCTCCCATAAATTGAGGCTGGATCGTAATTCTACCTTGAAGATCGATATAACCCCATTTATTGCCAATTTTTACTGCTGCAAGTCCTTCACAAAAATCTCTACTATCAGAAAGGAAAGGATGGGTAAACAATATTTCTCCTGTTTGGGTAATAAAACCAGAGCGTGAACTATTATTATCTAATAACTTTACTCTGGCTATTCCTTCACTAAAAGGATATGCTCGCTCGAATTGTGGTTGAATAGCAATCATACCTTGCTTATTAATATATCCTTTCTGAAAAAAAATTTGCTCTTTATCGACAAAAGAAGCAACAGCAAGTCCTTCAGAAAAATATTCCAATCCATCTATTTCTTCATCAAATTTAAATTTAGGTTCGATCGCCCATTTACCTGCACTATTTATGTAGCCTATTTGTTCGGCAATCATAACGGCAGCAAGTCCCTCAGAAAAATTACCAACCCAATCAAATTTAGGTTCGATCGCAATTTTTCCAGTTCGATCGATAAATCCATTTCCTTGAGGGGTAACAATAGGAAATAAATTGTGTGAGTTTGCTTCTGAATCTGACATGGTAACTAGCTTTACAAGATTAACTTTAGAGATAAGATGACAGTACTATTTTGGTCTTATATTATTAGTCAATATAATAATAACTTTTTTTGTGGTATGAATGTAATTTTGAGAAAAATTATTTCTGCTTCAATACTAGTTCCAAAATAGCTAAAGTCCAGGCAACACTATAAGCTTAATCTCCATTTATAACCAAACTAGCCCCAAGACACCCAATAAATATAATGAAGAGTTGACTAGCCTAAATCTGAGTAACTTCGATCGCGCTAATTTTTGGATTTCGTTCAAATAAAATTTTGGGTCGTAGTAGAATTTTAAACAACAGCCAGAGCGATTGCAATTCTCCTGGACTGTTGCGACGCTGCCATTGTCCAGGACGACAGAATAAAAGAGTGATTAGTTGTCTTTGTTGTTCTAAAGTTAACTTGTCAAAAATAACTTTTGCGGTAGGGAAATCTTGCGTAAATTCGGTTGCCGTAATCTTTCCGTGTAAGTGGATTTTGTCATCTAATAAATATATTTCTATTGGCAAATTTTCCCCTTTACTCAGTCTGGGTAATCCTCTTGTGGTTAAAGAGATATTTGTACCAACTTCAGATATTTGAGTTGTTATGCCCCAGAATTCTTGTTGTGGATATTCTGGAGAAGTTAATTGGATTTTTACGGTTCTTCTGAGATTAAACCATTCATGTAAATTCGGTTTGGGTACATCCAATAAAATTATTAATGCTGCGCCGATAGTAATTAGGTTATAACTACTCCAGATCCAGCCTAAACTCAATCCGTAAAGTTGTTCTGAGTAAGCACCATTCATTTCTTCAAGGATACAGGCACAGATATTTATCCACAAACTAATAGCATTAAAGATAAATAAGATTAATAGAGGCGCAGCTAATTTCCAGTTAAAAGAAAAGCGATCGCTCTTTGTTCCTTTAGGAGTAACTTTAAACCCTTTAGAAAAAGGATTGAGTATTACTTGGATTACAGTCAAAGCCAAGGGAAAAGCCAATACTAAACCATAAATACTCGATAAAATTGCCGATCGAGAACGATAATTTAACCAAGAAAAAATAGTAAGCTGCATGACATAGTAAGGCAAAAAGAAATAGAGAAATTCATCAAAAGTAGCTCGAACGGGGATAATATCTAAAAAAGCATAAGCGATCGGCATTAATAAGAAAAACACAGCAGCAATGCTAGTAAACCAATGAAGTAAACCTTCTAAATGAGCTAATCTTTGGAATAAATTTAATCCAGGAATAGTTAAGGGATTTGATTTTATAAAAAATGCTTGTAAAGTTCCTCTTGCCCAACGCAATCTTTGAGTAGCATGAGCGGAGATATTTTCTGCTGCTAAACCCGCACTTAATTTTTCATCTAAATAAACTAAACGATATCCTGTAGCTGATAATCTAATTCCTGTAAAATAATCTTCACTCAAAGAATCAGTAACAAAACCGCCAATAGATTCTAAGGCTTTGCGTCTGACTACAAAAGATGTGCCAGAACAAACTACACTACCAGCAGCATCTTTGATTGGTTGTAATTGGCGATAAAAAACCTCTTCCTCTGGAGTTAAAACATTTTCTAAACCTAAATTACGAGCAATAGGATCGGTATTATAAAAACTTTGGGGAGTTTGAACTAAAGCAATATTTTCATCTTGAAAAAAACCTAAAGTTCGCTCCAAAAAATTACGAGTTGGAACAAAATCGGCATCAAATATGACAATAAATTCTCCTTTAGTTAAAGGAATAGCATGATTGATGTTACCAGCTTTAGCATGAAGATTATCAGGGCGAGTTATATATTCACAACCTAATTCAGTTGCTAAGTGTTTTATTTCTTCTCGCCTGGTATCATCCAGTAAGTAGATTGTTTTAGGTTCATAATTAATAGCTTGGCAACCAATAATAGTTTTTTTAAGAATAAAATCTGGTTCGTCGTAGGTAGGAATAAAAATATCCACTGTGGGTTTATACTCACCAGTAATAACTGGTATAGATAATCGATCGGCTTCTCTTTGACGATTTTTAACTTTAAGCATTAAAAATAGTTGTAAGCTACTACTGAAAATAACCAACAACTCCAGACAAAATAGAATAATACTGAATGTGCCGTTTAGGGGATTGCTTAAATTGAGAGTAGATAGCGATCGCCATAATAAATAGCGAAGAGTTAAACCCAATAAAATAATTATTACTAAACTTCTAATCCATCCTTTAGGTTTGGGGTAAGCTTTAACAATAATTAATCCAACTAAAAATACTAAAATAGTTGGTGTGAGTAGAAATTCACCCATCACCATAGGTGCTTCTACCCACATTGGCGGACTCTGTTGGAGTAAATTTAAATAAGCAAAAATATCTTGGATTTGCCCTACTCCGATAGCCCAAAGAACGACAATAAAAGCTGTTAAGATAATAATTCCTACTAAGATTATAGTAGCTAGTTTGGGTTGGATAGTTTTGTTAGTGTTCACTTTTATTTCACTTTCACTTAATTAATTATTAGTTTTGTTTTTTTTACGAAATATATATAAAAAAATTGAATGTAATGGCAAAATTCTATTGATAATTACGCTTAAAGGTAAAGAAAGCGGTACAAAAATACTCCATCGATTCAGTTTGGCAACAGACATAGTAGTATCCCAATTTGCAAGAGTAAAAGCTGATATGCCAAAAACTATTCCTGTCCAGATACTTGTTAATAAACTAATGCTAATCTCTTGTTTAATATTTTTTATCTGTTTATCGATTTTTACATAAAAAAAATATTCTAAAGCCGATTGAGATAAACTACCAATAAAACCCGATGCAACGGCAATAATGATACTTCTATCTAGGTCTGTTAACATAACTATAGATTTTCGCGAAAACGAAAGAGACTAGTATTTTAATATTTCGATCGCCTTATACTATATTCGAGTTTAACTAACTTATTAAGTTGTTTTTTTTGACGAGGATAAATATAAAAATAGTCTATTTAAAAAAGGAATTAGCAGCAAAAGAAATCCCATCAAAATATTATCTCTGTTAATCTCAGTAAGAGATATATTAATATCCCAACTAAATTCAACAGAAGTCATTACTCCCATAATTATTCCCATACAAATACCAAAGAATGAGCCAATAGCGATCGAATCCTTAAAACTCCTTATCTGTTTATCGAGTTTTATACTTAAGAAATAATCTAAAATTGCTTGGGATAAGCCACCAACAAAACCACACGAAACTGCAATAATGACACTTCTGTCTAATTCTGTTAACATAACTCAGAAAAAGCTTTATTATTTTAAATATCTAGTTTACCTATTGTTTTTCTAGAGATCGAGAACTACTTTTTCAGTTTTAGGTTGACAAATACAAATTAATATTGAATCATCATCTGGTTCGCCAGTAGGAGGTTCGGTATATTCTACTTCTCCTGCTTCAATGTCACACATACAAGTAAGACAAATTCCCTGACGACAACTATAGGGTGGATTAACACCATTAGCTTCAGCAAATTCTAGGATTGTTCCATCTCCCTTTTGCCAAGTTAAAGTTTTGTTAGACTTAGCAAAAACAATTTCCGCGCTTTCTAAGTTACTATCACTTTTTATTTCAGTATTTCCTTTATTTCCTTTACTAAAAGATTCAAAGTAAACTCTATTTTTAGGTACTCCCAATTCAGCTAAACCTGTTTGAATTGAATCCATAAATGCAGGTGAACCACAAAGAAAATATTCTGCATCCGTACTACCGTAAATTCTTTTAATTTCGGGGATTACTGATGTTTCAAGTAACTCTTTATCTACATATCCTTGACTGTGATATAAATTTCGGTCTTGAGATCGAGGACGACTATATTTATAATGAAGGTGTAGATTGGGGTTCTCTTGCTCAATTTTATTCACTTCATCGCGAAAAGCATGAAAATCGCTATTACGCGCACCATGTAAAAACCAGATATGACGTTCTTTATTCTTGCGAGTACAAGCCTTTGCCATCGAAATCATTGGTGTAATGCCTACTCCATTGCTAATTAGCACAGCAGGTATAGATTTATCGATATCTAGGACAAACTTGCCGTTAGGTGGTTTAGCGGGAATAATTGAACCTTCTTCAATGCGATCGTGCATATAATTAGAAGCAACACCAGGAGGAACATCTAAATCTTTAGGGGCTTTTTCTCTTTTAATTGATAAACGATAATATTCTCTAGATTGAGGATAGTCAGAAAGAGAATAGGTACGAATTATAGGGCGTTCTCGATCGAGAATATCTAACTTAATGGTTAAAAATTGACCTGGTTTAAAATCGGGGAGATCTCCTTTATCTTGGGGTTTGAGATAAAAAGAAGTAATTTCTTCGCTTTCTTTAACCTTGCGATCGACTACAAAATTACGCCAATCGTTCCAACTATTATCATCTGTTTTTGTCTTATTCGTAGATGTTTTTTGTGGCGATTTATCGGCTACAACTAAACCTAGAATTCCTCCTAAAACTGCCCCAATTAAGGAAGCATATACCCCAGGTTGATAAGCAGATTTATTTTTAGGATTAGTCACCCCAATAACAAGAGCAGAAACCATAGTTGCCAAAGCTAAACTAGTACTAGCTGCAACGGTGCTTCTGAGTACTGGGTTTTTGATTTTACTTAAATTGTCAAACATTGTTTTTAGAGATGTTAGTAGTTAGTAGTTAGTAGTTAGTAATAAATAAATTATTCCTCCTGCCTAAATTTAAGTATCTGGCGATTTTTGATAAATGGTATTACTTACTTAGGGGCGCGTAACCAAAGGTAGCGTTAAACTGTTCGCACCAAATAGCAACAGAATTATATTCACTCAAATCTACATTTTCGGGGATTTCATAGCGTTGATTGCCACTAAATTCTTGTAATTCTCCTAAACTAATGTAACTACCTTCTTCTATGTTTAAATCTACTACTTCAGCACGATGTAAAATTACTTTTAAATCTGGGCCTCGATCGCTTTTAAAATCAGAACTTAATTCGAGATAAAGTTTATTTCCATCTTGTACAATACTTACCGTTCCTTGAGTAGGATGTTCGACATCGACAAAATTACCATTAGCTAAAGATTGAGTTATTAATAATGTCGAATTTAAACTCGATTTAGTCAATGTAGATTTCATTTCTGTGGAAGCAACAACAGAATTCATAGTAGTTGCAAATATAATCAAAGAAGCTGTCCCGATAAATAAACGTTGCATTTTTTAACTCCTAGAAATAATTAATTTGGCAATTAGACATTAAATGTCAATAGTAAGGAAAATCAAGAAATTACAGTAATAGACTTTGATTGTAGAGTAAAGAATCAAAATATGAAGTACCTATAAAAACCAAAATCACTTGATTTAAATCAAGCAGCAGAAGTATTATATAGGACTATTCGATCGCACCGCCGTTCGATCGAGCCTTCTTGTTCTAGCTTTAATAACGCTCTAGAAAAAGTTTCTGGTGTAAAACCTAATTCGAGGGCAATTTCTTGATAGGGTCGATCGAGTCGAACAATATTTCGATCGTTATCCGTAGCAGTATATTTTAAATACTGAAGTAATCGCTCTGAAGCAGGTTTAATTTTGTGTAACTCTAAATTTATTTGCAATGATTGAATTTTTTTAACTAAAATAGCGATAAAATCTGCTGCCAAATCTGGATATTCTCGTAGCGAAGACCGAAAAATTTGTTTGGGATAGACAATTACAGTTGAATTTACTAGAGCGATCGCACTAGTATCATACATCTCTGAGAAGAAAGAGCGATCGCCTAAAATCTCGCCAGTTTGAGCAAATTCCAAATTAACCACATTGCTATTATCGAGATAACGAATTAGCTTAAATCTGCCCGTCTCAATAATAAAAAAAGACTTGGCTAAATCTCCTGCTTGAAACAGCTTTTGTCCAGTTACTAATTTTCTAATCGATACACTATCTCGTAAATTCGGAGGGAGACTATCTAAACTCAAAAGTTCCATAGTTGAAGTTAATTCATACTCAAATTCGGTATATTTAATAATCTCTCTTGATATTCTGAATTTTGCCTGAATACTGGATGAGAACTAATCTGTCTTTTTTTTAGCTGTTATTCATTACTCACCCTGTGAGTCAATTCCCAAGCTAACTTAGCTGCCCCTAACATACCTGCTTGATTGCCTAACTTCGCTGTTAAAATTTGTAAGCCACAACGAGAAGTAGATAGTACTCGCTTTTCGATCTCGGCTATGGTAGCTGGTAAAAAAAATTCTGCACTGGCACTAATTCCCCCGCCAATAATCACTGCTTCGGGAGTTAAAACATAAATTAAACTAGCTATTCCTGCCCCTAAAATTTGTCCGTAACTCTGCCAAAATTCTTTTGCCGATCGATCGCCCAATGCAGCTAATTTACCTAATTCTGCTGGCTTTTTACCCGTAGCACGATAAATTGCTCCGATAGAGGCGTGTTGTTCTAAAGAACCACTATTACCACTGCGACAGGGATGTCCCTGAGGATTAAGAGTAGTTAAACCGAGTTCTCCCGCAGCCCCAAAATGACCTGTAAACAATTTACCATCAAGAATAATTGCCCCACCTACGCCAGTTCCCAGAGTTAACAAAATTGAATGTTTAAATTTTTTCCCCGCACCCAACCAAGCTTCTCCAATACCAGCACAATTAGCATCGTTAGCGACAACTGTGGGTAATCCCGTTTTGGCTTCTAACCAATCTGCTAGCGGGACATTATGCCAACCAATTAAATTAATGGCAATTTTAGCAATTCTACCAGAATTATCCGCAGGGCCAGGACTACCAATACCAATAGCAAGACAATTATTATTTTGTTGGAGTCGATTTACAGTTGTCGCGATCGACTCAACTACTGCCTCTGGTAGAGAAGGTTGAGGAGTAGGTATACTAAGAGACTCCAAACAAGTCCCATCTTCTAAAAAGCGTCCTAGCTTAATTGCCGTGCCACCTAAATCTATGCCAATTACTTCAGCTTGTTTCACCATGTATTATATTATTTTTTAATTTAAAAAAGCTAACAGCTAATAGCTAGTTTAAAATCGACAAAGTAAATCAACATCAGACATAATTTAATTATCTTCTGTGACGACAAAATCACCTCGTTTATTAATCGCTGCTAGTGGTACTGGGGGACATCTGTTTCCTGCTTTAGCTTTAGCGGAGAAATTACCAGAATATCAGATTGAATGGCTGGGAGTGAGCGATCGCCTAGAACAAACTTTAGTACCAGACTGCTATACTTTACATACAATCCCCATAGAAGGGTTTCAACAGCGTTTCGGACTAAAAACAATTCAGATTATTTTCCGTTTTCTGACTTCAGTTGTTCGAGTTCAGAAAATAATTAAAGAAAGAAATATACAGGCTGTTTTTACTACTGGGGGTTATATCGCTGCTCCTGCTATTTTAGCTGCACGTCTGCAAAAAATACCTGCGGTTATTCATGAGTCTAACTTTATTCCAGGTAAAGTAACCCGTTTTTTAAGTCGTTGGTGTAATACTGTCGCCCTTGGTTTTGCAGGTACTACTCAATATTTACCACAAGTGAATACCGTCCATGTTGGTACTCCTGTTCGTTCTCAATTTTTAACTAGCCAAAGTTTAGATTTAGATATTCCTGCCGATGTACCTTTAATTGTAGTCGTTGGTGGTTCTCAAGGGGCGGTAGCCGTCAATCAATTAGTAAGAGAAGCAGGATCCGCTTGGTTCAAACTGGGTGCGGTAGTCGTCCATCTTACAGGTAAAAACGATCCTAAGATCGATAGTTTGCAGCATCCCCAATATATCTGTCTGCCCTTTTATGAGAATATGGCAGGGTTGTTACAAAGAGCCAATTTAGCCATTAGTCGTGCGGGGGCAGGAACATTAACAGAACTAGCCGTTACCCATACTCCTGCGATCTTAATTCCCTATCCTTATGCAGCAGAAGATCATCAAGCTTATAATGCGCGAGTATTTGCCGATACGGGCGCAGCCCTTGTTTATCGACAAGAAGAGTTAACTGCCGATATTTTGCGCGATCGCGTTTTAGAATTATTACAGTCTCCTAGCAAACTAGAAAAAATGAGAGAAAAAACAGCAGAATTAGCGATAATTGATAGTGCAGAGAGATTGGCAACTATAGTTAGCAATTTGCTTTGAATTTGCTAGGAAATATTAGGAACAAACCAAAAAAAGCGTTACTTATCTCTCAATCTGATAAGTAACACAATAGAGGTAATCCAAATGGTTGTTGATTTAATGCTCGAATTTAGATGGTCAACGCATCAACATAGCTATATCTAATTAATAGCAGTTTTCTATTTTGTTTTAGTAACAAGATATACTATAGCCTTGCGCGATTTACCGAAGTACAGTAGATACTCTGTTTTTTAAGTAATTGATTTTGCACAAGCACTTAAACCTTGGCTTTTTCTAGCATTAGTTTAGAGCGTTTGATATTTTCAGGAATAGTAATGGGATAATCCCCTGTAAAACAAGCAGAACAAAAACTATTCGGATTTTCTCCTGTAACTTTTAGCATTCCTTCCCAACTGAGATAAGCTAAAGTATCGACACCTATTTGTTGTTCGATTTCTCGGACTGATTTGGTAGCAGCAATAAGTTGATTTTGATTATCAGTATCGATACCATAAAAACAAGGATGAGTTACGGGAGGGGAAGAAATCCGCATATGTACTTCTGTTGCTCCTGCATCTCGTAATGCTTTCACTATTTTTCTGCTAGTAGTACCCCGTACGATCGAATCATCAACGATTATTACTCTCTTATTGGCTAAAACATCTCTAAGAGTATTCAGCTTCATTTTGATACCCGACTCGCGCATAGTTTGAGTTGGCTGGATAAAAGTACGCCCTACATAACGATTTTTAATTAAACCTTCACCATAAGCAATACCCGAGGCACGAGAAAAGCCAATCGCTGCGGGTATGCCTGAATCTGGTACACCCATAACTACGTCTGCTTCGACAGAAGATTCTTTTGCCAGTTGTTCTCCTAAACGCAAGCGATAGGTATAGAGAGTTTCATCATGCATAACGCTATCAGGACGAGCAAAATAAATCATTTCAAAGATACATAGCTTTTTAGCTGGTTTTTCCGCCCAATGGAAAGAAGCCATCCCTTCTTCTGTGATCCAAACTAATTCCCCTGGTTCTACATCCCGTAAATATTCTGCACCGATAATATCTAAACCACAGGTTTCTGAAGCTAAAACGTAGCGAGTTTTTTCTCCTTCTAATGTACCGATGACTAAAGGACGAATACCATGAGGATCTCTTGCTCCCATCATCCCAACAGGAGTACCGATTACTAGACTATAAGCACCATTACAGATTTTGAAAGCACCGATCGCTGCATCTAACCAATCTTCACCTTCATCTACTCGATGGGCAACAGCTAAAGCGATCGCCTCAGAATCGGTAGTGGTAATAAAACAGCGATCTTGCCGGATCAACTCTTGCCTTAATTCTAGGGCATTAACTAAATTACCATTATGAGCTAAAGCTAGAGAACCCAAACGAGTTTTGACTATTGCTGGCTGGGCGTTTACTTTTAAACTAGAACCAGTTGTAGAATAGCGGGTATGTCCTACAGCTAATTCCCCAGGTAATTGTTGTAAAATTGCTTCGTTAAAAACTTGGGATACCAAGCCCATATCTTTGTAGCAATATACTCTCTCTCCTGCAAAGGTGGCTATTCCTGCCGATTCCTGTCCTCGATGTTGCAGCGCATACAAGCCAAAGTAAGTCAATTTGGCTATATTTTCCCCAGGAGCATATACTCCAAATACACCACAAGCTTCTTCTGGTTTATCTGGTTTGTGGTTTACTTGTTCTGGAGAGTTAGCCAAAGGATTGTCCGCGAGATAAAGAGTCTGATTGGGCATTACTAGAATTTAGCTCCTCTTAGGTATATAAGTTTTTAAAAACAGATGAAAAGTTGAAATTTAATTAATTAAACAAACAACTGTTTATAAAAGATCGAACAAAATAAATAAATAACTGTAGGGGTTTTAGTTGCCAATAGAACTAGTTTACTTATATAAATTAAACTCTCAGTCTACGGGCGATCGCCCCAGACCAAGAACTTTCAACTTCGTTAATCTTAACATTAATTAAACTTAATTTTTTCTTAGTCAAAATTTTTAAGGACGATTTTAGGGTAGTAACTTTACCAATTTTTTGCCAATTATTAGCTAAATTTTCTGATAGATAAGCTTCCCAAGATGTTACTATGGCTGGCTTAACAGAGACAATAATTCTGCTTTGTGCTTCGCCAAAAAGAATTTCATCTAAGCGGATAGAAGTATTTTCTTCTAAATAAACTTCTGCGGACAAATTATTACCCAAACAAGATTCTGCTAAAGCAACCGCCAATCCTCCTTCCCCACAGTCATGGGCAGAGTTTACCCATCCTTGACGAATACCATAACGGCAAGCTTGTTGTACTTTACGTTCTAAATCAAAATCTACTATTGGGGGTTTGCCCGCGACAATATTATGAATGGTAGCGAGGTATTCTGAGGCAGCTAATGTTGGGGCGGTTAGCGAACTGCCCTTACTTAATGGAGAAAAACCTAATAAATAAATAATATCCCCTTCGTTTTGCCAAGATTGCCCGCAAATTTTCGTAAGATCGGGAATTAAACCTACCATCCCAATCACTGGAGTAGGATAAATTGGCTGAGGATTTCCTTCAGAATCAACAGTTTCGTTATAGAGAGACACATTACCCCCAGTAACAGGAGTACTCATCTCCCGACAAGCATCGGCAACACCGCGACAAGCTTCTGCTAATTGCCAGTAACCGACTGGTTTTTCGGGGCTACTAAAATTAAGATTATCGGTAACGGCTAGAGGTTCAGCCCCCACACAACTCAAATTACGGGCTGCTTCGGCTACGGCAGCTTTTGCCCCTTCATAGGGATGGAGATAAACATAACGAGAATTACAATCAGTAGTAGCAGCCACCCCAATATTACAATCAGCAGGTTTAGCATCGATGGGACGAACCCTAATTATGGCTGCATCTGCACCACCAGGTAAGAGAATGGTATTGTTTTGAACTTGGCGATCGTATTGACGATATACCCATTGTTTAGAAGCAATAGTAGGAGTATCTAATAACTGTAATAAGATCTCGTTCCAAGTTTTATATACTCCCCCAACAAACAATCCCTCATAATCACAAGCGGGTAGAGAATCGGCATTCCATTGCCAAGCTTTTTGGGCATATTCGGGGGGTTCTTTGAGTAATTCTCGATGATAAATGGGGGTATCATCGGCTAAAGCAGTGGCGGGAATTTCTGCTGCTATTCCTCCCTGATATAAAATTCTCACAATCGGTTCTTTAATTACTTCTCCTGCTACTACGGCATGAAGTCCCCAACGGTGGAAGATATCAATTAATTCTCGTTCTCTGCCTTTTTCCGCAACAAATAACATTCTTTCTTGAGACTCAGAGAGGAGATATTCATAAGGAATCATGCCCGTTTCTCTGACGGGAATCCGATCTAAATCTAATTCAATGCCTACGTTTCCTTTCGCTGCCATCTCGGATGTAGAACAAGTAATTCCTGCTGCCCCCATATCTTGGGCTGCTACTACCGCACCAGTTTTAAAAGCTTCCAAGCAAGCTTCGACTAAAGATTTTTCTAAAAAAGGATCGCCCACTTGCACCGCAGGGCGATCGTCCATAGAATCATTACTTAGTTCGCTACTTGCAAAACTCGCCCCACCCATACCATCTCTACCAGTAGTCGAACCGACATACAAAACAGGATTGCCTATACCCGATGCCCCAGCTTTAACAATTTCCTTGGTTTCCATCAAACCCAGTGCCATGGCATTAACTAGGGGGTTGCCAGTGTAAGCAGGATCGAAGTATATTTCTCCCCCTACTGTGGGTACGCCAATACAATTGCCATAATGTGAGATACCTTCAACTACACCCTGAAATATACGTCTGGTTTTAGCATCTTCTAGATTACCAAAACGCAGAGAATTTAAAATGGCGATGGGACGCGCCCCCATAGTAAATATATCTCTGAGAATACCGCCTACTCCTGTAGCTGCCCCCTGAAACGGTTCGACAGCAGAAGGGTGATTATGAGATTCTATTTTAAAAGCTAACTGTAACCCATTACCTAAATCTACTACACCAGCATTTTCTCCAGGCCCGACAAGAATGCGATCGCCTTCTGTGGGAAACTGTTTTAATAGAGGTCGAGAATTTTTATAACAACAATGTTCCGACCACATTACTCCAAACATTCCCAACTCTGCTTTATTGGGATGACGACCTAATCTTTTGACAATTTCTTGGTATTCTTCTGGCTTAATACCTTCTGCTGCAATTTCTTCAGGCGAGAAAGGAGTAGTTTCAGTCATGGCAACCCTGTAGATATGAGACAGGGTTTATTGTAGCTATTGTTTGGCTGGTTGGAGAATTTTTTTAGATATTTTCTTGGATTGAGAGAAGCGATCTCTAACAATTAATCCCATTATGATTCAATTCCTAGCTGCTTGAGGGCAGATTCGGCAGCAGATTTTTGAGCCTCTTGTTTGCGACGACCTTTCCCCGTACCATAAACTTTCCCTTTTACCGATACTTGGGCTGTAAATTCTTTGTTATGATCTGGCCCCGATTCTGAGATAATTTTATAAACTGGGCTTTCTTTGTGAGTAGCCAATGCCCAATGTTGCAGACGATTTTTAGTATCGACAAAATTAGTGGTTTTGTTATGGGGTTGGGTATCGACTAATTCTGCTGATAAAGATTTAAATATTGGCTGAAGATAATTTTTTACGGCTTCAATTCCCGCATCCAAAAAATAAGCACCGATAATTGCTTCAAAGGTATCGTTGAGTAAAGAAGGATTTTCTCTACCTCTGTCTTTTTCTGCCCCTTTGCCTAGCAGCATTATTTCCCCTAGCTTGAGTTTTTTGCCCAATTTACTCAGTTGTTGCTCATCTACCAATTTAGAACGCAAACGAGTTAGTTGAGCTTCACTCATATAAGGATAAGATTTGTAGAGTAGTTCGCCGACGATAAAACCTAAAACTGCATCTCCCAAAAATTCTAGTCTTTCATTATGTTCTTTCGCATCATTATGTTCGTTCACATAAGAACGGTGAGTTAAGGCTTGATTTAAAAGCTGGCGATCGCTAATTGGTGGCAGTTCTGGATACATGAGAGTAAAAGCTGGCTAAATTTGTCGATCGATTTATATTTTCTGCTAAATTACTCTAAATTGTAACCAAGACAGAAACTATGACCAAGCTTAAAGCCCTAATTTTTGATGTAGACGGAACGATCGCAGAAACAGAACAAAACGGTCATCGAGTGGCGTTTAATCTGGCTTTTGCTACAGCAGGATTAGATTGGCATTGGTCAGTAGATTTTTATGGAAAATTACTAGCTATATCGGGGGGAAAAGAGCGTATTCGCTTCTATATAGAACAATATCGACCAGAACTAGCTCTCGAACGAGATTTATCCAGTTTTATCGAGGATTTGCATTTAGCTAAAACCGAGATTTTTAGTCAATTATTAGAAAAAGGAGAAATTCCTTTACGTCTTGGAGTAAAAAGATTAGTTACCGCAGCAAAAAAACAACAAATCCGTTTGGCGATCGCTACTACTACTGCTTTACCTAATGCTATGGCTATTGTCCAAAAATTTTTTGCGCCTGAATGGTTTGAAGTTATTGCTGCGGGAGATATTGTTCCTGCCAAAAAACCCGCACCAGATATTTATCATTACGTTTTACAACAAATGAATTTAGAACCCGATGAATGTGTGGTTATCGAAGATTCTCATCATGGACTACAAGCAGCGACAAAAGCAGGATTAAAAACGATCGTTACTGTCAATGATTACACTAAAGAGCAAGATTTTAGGGATGCGGTATTAGTCTTAAACCATCTCGGCGAACCAGAAAAACCTTGTCAAGTTATTCAGGGAAAAATTACCGATGATAGTTATTTGACTTTAGCTGGGATTGAGGGGTTGTTAGTTGGTAGGGGCGCAAGGCTTGCGCCCAGTTAGTTGTTAGTTATTTCAATAAGACTTTTGCCACTATTAGGTTCAAAAATAAATAACTGGGTCAAATCTAAGACAACAGAAAGTCGATCGCCTTTTTTACCTTGCCATTTTCCAGGAACAGAAAAATTAAGTACTAAATTACTATTGAGTAGATTAGCTTTAACTAAAATTTCTTTACCTAAAGGTTCGATTAAATCGATTTCTACATTTAAAATAGCAGTGCGATCGCTTTTTGGGTTATTGGCAGCAAGGTAAATATGTTCGGGACGAATACCCAAATCAAAAGTTTGCGACTGATGGGGTTGTAATTTTTGTTTAATCTCTTCGGGAACTGGAATAGATTGATGCTGTAACCAAAAACGATCGTCGGCAAAAGTAGCAGGTAAGATATTCATGGGCGGATTACCCAAAAAAGCTGCTACCATGCGATTAGCTGGATTGGCATAGACAGCTTGAGGAGTGCCAATTTGCTGAATTTTACCCTCATTTAACACCACCAAGCGATCGGCTAAAGTCATGGCTTCAGTCTGATCGTGGGTGACATAAATAGTAGTAATGCCAACACGAGCGTGTAACTGTTTTAACTCCGCTCTAGTATCATCTCTCAATTGAGCATCCAAATTGGAGAGAGGTTCATCAAGTAAAAAAACTTTCGGTTGACGAGCGATCGCTCTTCCTAAAGCTACCCTCTGTTGTTGTCCTCCCGATAGTTGTTTGGGTTTGCGTTTGAGTAAATGTTCGATATTAAGGGAGCGTGCTACTTCTTTTACTCTTCTTTGGATCTGAGTTTTTTCCGCATTCCGCATCTTTAAGCCAAAAGCAAGATTATCCGCTACACTCATGTGGGGATATAGAGCATAATTTTGGAATACCATAGCTACATCCCGTTGACGAGCGGGTATATTATTGACTAGCATATCGCCAATATAAAGTTGACCGCTAGTAGCCGAGTCTAAACCAGCGATCGTTCTAAGAATTGTCGATTTTCCACAGCCAGAAGGCCCGACAAGTACCCAAAACTGACCATCTGGTATTTCCAGACTAATATTTTCGATCGCCCGCAAGTTATCGAACTGACGAGTGATTTTATCTAACTTAACTTTTGCCATAAATAGCAATTGTTGAACTATGGATAAATTTTAAACGCTTTAAGTAAAATCTGAGATGGCAATAAGAGACGGAAAAAGATAGCGGTTCTCATTTTAATGAGTTAGAGTCGAGACTCTAGTTTTTGTGAATTTTTGAGGGAAGTGGTTTGACCGAGAAATCTTAAGTGATGTGCTATTCTTTAGATGCTATATATATTTAAAATAACTTATTATCTGCATAACTATAACTTTTATTCTTTCCAAGGTTCAATCATCAGTATCGTAATTAAAATTAGGTAAAAAAATATGATTTATGTTCTGGTAGTTGACGATCAGAACTTAGTTCGGCAAGCTCTACAAATGAATTTAGAAGCGGAGTCCGATCTAGAAGTTGTAGGTATTGCTGAAAATGGAGTTCAAGCCTTAGAACAAATAGAATTACTCAATCCCGACGTAGTTATACTCGATCTAGAAATGCCAGGAATGGATGGTTTTAGTACTTTGCAAGTTATTAACCAGCGTTTTCCCAAAACTAAAGTTTTAGTTTTAAGTACCCATGAAGATGGCGAATATTTTCATCAAGCTATTAAAGCAGGGGCAAAAGGTTATCTCCAAAAAAATACCCCTGTGGCTGAATTAACTACTGCTATTCGCTATATATATAAAGGTTACTCTCAATTTGGGCCTGGTTTATTAGAAAAACTAGTGGGGCAAAATGCATTAGTAGGGGCTACTGTTGACTCAAATAAGTTAGTTAAACTGGAACAAAGATGGGAAAATAACTTAATGGAAATAGAAAGCGAATTCAATCGACGTTTGCTCCAGCTAGAACAAACTTTTGATTCTCGCGATCGCGGTGTACCAGAAGGGCTATTTAACGATCTTAAAATAACTCAAAATCAAGTTTATAAGCTACGTTCCGATTATAAAAAATTGGAACAACAGATATCGTTATTGTTAATTTGTTTGATCGGTCTAATCTCTGCAATAGTTATTGGCGTAATGACTTATATTTTTTTTGGGATCTAGGGTGGTAGTTGCTAGAAACATAAAATTAGCTTGCTAACTTGCACAAATTAGACAAAACTTCCCAACAGGAAAAGAGAATATTACCAACTAATTATTGAGGAGCGCGTCCATAAAGATAGGTGACATACTTTAAATGTTCTCGTAATCCCTCATCATCCAGTGCAGAAGGATGATAACGCCATTCCCAATTTCCTTCTGCCTGGGAAGGAGTATTCATTTTTGCTTCACCACCTAAGCCTAAGATATCTTGTAAGGGGAAAATAGCGGTATTGGCTACAGAGCTTAAAGCAAGATTAATCATACTCCAATGAATTCCCTTGGGAGCAATACAGCCTAAATAATCGACTACTCTAGCTTGGGCTTCAGGCGATCGCTCGTAAAACCAACCAACAGTAGTATTATTATCGTGAGTACCTGTATAGGCAACACAATTGCGATCGACATAATTGTAAGGAAGAAAAGGATTATTTCGGTCTGAGTCGAAGGCAAAATGTAAAATTTTCATCCCAGGAAAATTAAACTTATCTCTTAAAGCTTCTACTTCGGGAGTGATCACCCCTAAATCTTCGGCAACTACTGGCAATTCGCTCAATTCTTGCTGTAGGATCTCGAAAAATTCCTCTCCTGGTGCTTCGATCCATTTACCATTCATCGCAGTTTTTTCCCCTTGGGGTACGGCCCAATATGCCTGAAAAGCGCGAAAATGGTCGATACGAACTACGTCTACATATTCGAGCATCCCTTTTACTCTTTCGATCCACCACTGGAAACCGCTTTCTTGTAGTTTTTTCCAGTTATAAACAGGATTACCCCATAATTGTCCTGTAGCACTAAAATAATCTGGTGGAACACCAGCCATTAAAGCTGCTGCACCTGTTTCTGGATCGAGACGAAAAATTTCTGGATGCGCCCAAACATCTACACTATCATGCGCTACATAGATGGGAATATCACCAAAAATTTTAATTCCCTTGCTGTTGGCATATTCTCTCAAACTTTTCCACTGAGAGAAAAATTGATACTGAAGAAATTTATGATAAAAAATAGCATCTTTGAGACGAATTGCCCAGTCTACCATAGCTTGGGGTTGACGTTGGACAAGTTCTTCATCCCAACTGTTCCAACTAGCTCCGTTGTTAGCTTCTTTAACTGCCATAAACAGAGCATAATCATCTAGCCAATCGTCGTGATAGTTACAAAACTGGTGAAATTCTTGTAGTTGTTCTGTGGTTGCTTGTCGCCCAAAGCGATCGCTTGCCTTGGCTAGCAGAGGTATCTTAGTAGAAATGACTAAGTTATAATCTACTCGATCGAGGGGATAATCGGGTAAAGAATCTAGTTCTTCTGCGGTTAATAAATTATCTTCTTTTAGTTTTTCTGGACTAATTAGTAAAGGATTTCCAGCTAAAGCAGAATAGGACAAATAAGGAGAATTCCCATAACCAGTAGGACCTATGGGTAAAATTTGCCAAATTTGTTGGTTAGCAGCAGCAAGAAAATCGACAAAATGATAGGCACTTGCTCCTAAATCTCCAATCCCAAAACGACTCGGTAATGACGTGGGATGAAGTAAGATCCCGCTAGCTCTATGGTCAAACATCTAGTATTGTTCCTTCTTTAATCAAATATTTTCGAGATAAATTTCAAGGCTTACCATCTCAATCAATTTATTAGCTTAGGGTATTTTTGGCTTTTTTGACTACTCCTAATAGCAGATATTCTGGTGAATTTAAGGAATATTTAAAGCCTAAAGAGGTTATTGGCATTTATGCAAACATTTAAACTACATAAAAAAAACACATTTTTATCTATTAAGGTTTTCTTTTTTTAAAAAGTATCAAGAAATGTTGATGGAGTAATTGCCAAAATTACTATTTTGAGACAATGAAAATAACAGTTATGATAAGGTTATTGTCAGTAATGAATATTAAATTAATCATTTTCTCTGGTTTAGTGACAGCTTCTCTTGGTACGGTTATCGGCTTGGCTACGGCAGACATAAGCAGAGGAGAATTACAACCAATCAAAGTAGTCAATAGTCAGAGCGAGCGAGATTTAAGATATAAGCACTATGCTTTAATTGGCGCAATTATCGGCTCGCTCGTGGGGATGAGTCAGGAATGTGTTCGAGAACTAAAATATGCGAAAGAACGAGAAACAGAAGATTGGCATCATCACCATAGCTATAATTAACCTGAGTTCGAGAGAGAGAAAATTTATCGCTCGCTTTAGCTATCAGCTATAAGCTATCAGCTATAAGCAAGGCAATATAACAAATAAAGAGGGTATTAACCCCCTCCGATCGAAACTATTTAGCTTGAGTTTGACGCTAATAGCTAATAACTACGTTATTCTTCTTCTTTAAGCCAACTAAACATTGCTCGTAAGTCTTTACCTACCTCTTCAATGGGATGCTCTGCTTCTTGACGGCGCATGGCGGTAAATCCTGCTTTGCCAGACATATTTTCTAAAACAAAGTCACGGGCAAATTGTCCAGTTTGAATTTCTTTGAGAATTTTCCGCATTTCTGCGCGAGTTTGTTCGTTAACTACCCGAGGGCCACGAGTATAGTCACCATATTCTGCTGTAGTTGAAATGCTGTCGCGCATCTTAGCCAAGCCACCCTCAACAATCAGATCGACAATTAACTTAACTTCGTGGAGACATTCAAAATAGGCAAGTTCGGGTTGATAACCAGCTTCAACCAAAGTTTCAAAACCAGTTTTGATTAAAGCACTCAAACCACCACATAAGACAGCCTGTTCGCCAAATAAATCTGTTTCTGTTTCTTCTCTAAAGGTAGTTTCTAAAACCCCCGCACGAGTACCACCAATACCTTTAGCATAAGCCATAGCTCGATCGCGGGCTTGTCCAGAAGCATCTTGATAAACGGCAAATAAGGCAGGAACTCCTTGTCCTTGTTCGTAAGTACGTCTAACTAAATGTCCTGGCCCTTTTGGAGCAACCATGATTACATCGACAAAGTCTGGAGGAACAACTTGACCGAAGTGAATATTAAAGCCATGAGCAAAGGCTAAAATTTTACCTTCTTTGAGATTAGGTTCAATTTCATTTTTATAAACAGTTTTTTGAACTTCATCGGGTAGCAAAATCATAATTAAATCCGCAGCACTGGCTGCATCGGCAACATTTTTAACAGTTAGACCTGCTGCTTTTGCTTTGGATGTTGACTTGCTCCCAGGGTACAAACCTACAATTACATTTATTCCACTATCTTTTAAATTAAGGGCATGAGCATGACCTTGAGACCCATAACCGATGATTGCTACTGTTTTATCCGCTAATAAATCTAAATTGGCATCTTCGTCGTAATACATCCGCGCCATAATTTTTATCTCCTTGAAACAAGCTTGTCTTGCAAACTTCTCATTATACTTTTTTGTTTGTTGCTAGTAGATAATGATTTTTTAAGTTCTTGCTTATAATAAAGTTAATTTTGAATTATTTATAGACCCCAAAGGGGTACAGGGTTGGTTTTTAGGGGCGAACGGCCGTTCGCCCGTACCAATTATTAGTTTTTATGTCTCAAAAACTCCATTCTTTATTATCTAGGCTTGCTATTGCTAGTGATGTCTCAGAATTACGCTCTCATTTTATGGTTAATGCTGGAGATATTGTGGCAGCGAAGACTTGGGGATGGAAGTTTTTTGACGAAGATTTTCGCGTAATTGATTTTGATTTTCGGGGTTTACCAAGTAGTATTTTGCAGCATTATGAAGAAATAGGTTATCGTTACGATCCCTTGATGTCTTTTACGATTCAATCTCATGTCCCGATCCATGAAGCAGCAATTTTAAGCCCTAAAAATTGGCGACGTAGTCTGATGTATCAGCAGGTTTTTGCCAGATATGATATCGAACATTTAGCGATCGCTCCTTTGATAGGAGATGGTCGTTTAATCGGCAAAATTTATTTTACTCGCAGCCAAAATACACCACCATTTTCCCAAGATAATCTCCTTCAACTTAGTGCTTTATCGACTCATTTATCTGTTTGTTTGGCTAGACTACAAGGGCAACAGAAAATCAGGGAATCACCTTGGGTTAAATGTTTAACTCCCAGAGAACGACAAATTGCTAACTCGATCGCCAAAGGCTTAAAAACTCCTGAATTGAGTGCTGAATTGGGAATTACGCAAAATTCGGTCAAGCAAGCTGTCAAAAGGATGTTTGCCAAGTTACAAGTCTCGACTAGAGCGGAGATGATTGCTAAATTAAGAACTGTTTCTTTTAAGTAGCTATATTTTTCTAAATAATTCTAAACATTCATCCGCTAAGATACCACCGATGACTTCCATCTTTTGAAAACTTTTTTCGGCAACAGTTTTACAAGCTAAATTAATTTGTTTTTCCTCTAAATCTATTAGTTGTTCGATTGATGCGCCAAAAACAATGGTAGAAACTCCCGCCCAAGCACAAGCTGCTGCACACATGGGACATGGTTCGCAAGTAGTATACAAGGTATAGCCAGATAAAGCATCTAAGGAATAGCCATATTTTTGGGTAAATGCTCGTAATGCATTGATTTCCCCATGAGCGGAAACATCATTGTCTCTTTGGGCTGTATTGTAACCTCTGATAATAATCTCATCATCTTTGACAATTACAGCACCGTAAGGTAAATCGCCTTTTTTGGCTTCTATTAATGCTTCCTGCATGAATTTTTCGTGATTCATATTTTTTATGTTTTGGTTTAAATTTAAAAAATAATTGTTAATTAGAGTCTATTTTTGACCTTTTACTTTTAACTCTCCTCTTGACAAGCCAATAAAAAGCAGTAGAAAAAATAGCAAATAAAACAAAAGTAGAAATAGACTTTAAATACATTCCCACTCGTTCGTAATTAGCACCAAATATATACCCCGCTCCAGTTAAAAGACTTACCCAAAAAATAGTGCCTAATGCCGAATAAGTTAAGAAAGGAAATAAGGGCATTTTACTAATACCTGCGGGTAAAGAAATATATGTACGAATACCAGGTACGAGACGACCGATCGCCGTGGCAATATAACCTCGGCGATCGAACCATATTTTTGCCTTATCTACGTCTTTTCTAGAAAGAGTGAGCCATTTACCATAGCGATCGGCAATTTTCTTAGTTCGTTTTAGTCCCCAATATTTACCTAAAAAATACCAAGGTGTTGCTCCCAAAACCGAGCCAATAGTTCCAGCAATGATTACAAAAACAAAATTCATTTTTCCTTGAGTTACCGTAAATCCCGCTAAAGGCATAATTAACTCAGAAGGAATTGGCGGTATTACATTTTCTAACGCCATTAGTAGAGCAATTCCCACATAACCTAGAGAATTAATTGTATTGATAATAGATTCAAGCATTATTTAATTGGTGATTCGGTCTTGTTGGTTATCGGGAAAAATTAATTAATTTATTTGTTTATAGCCTTTATATTGTAAAATTTTGCTTCGGTAAGCAAATCCTACCGTAGATATAATAATTAATACTTTTCGATTAAATCGCCTAAAACTATCAATTGTTCGGAACTTAATTTCAGCTTAACTCCTAGATTAAAAGGTAATGGTGCTGTTTCTCCTGTCTCTCGATATCGCTTGAGTAACTTGACAAAAAAACTTAAAGCTACAGAAAATCTTTGAGCTAGTTGACGTTGAGATATTTTCTCTTGTTCGTAAACATCAATAATCTTTTACCTCAAATTTAGTGAATATGCTTTCATCCAATAATTAGCTGACTAAATTTCGACTAGTGTAGTATATCTCACTAATCTGAGAAACTCTATCTATATGGAAGTCTTTGCTGCTAATAAAGTTGAGCGTGGATTCGTTTAAGCTTAACAACCTACTCTTGCTTTAAGTACAACCAGTTTAATACAGTTATTCGAGCCTATTTTTAGCGATCGAACTCCGAAAGTCCAGTTAATCTTTATAACCTAAATTTACTTATCTAGAAATTATGTGAGCCTAACAAGTAATTGATTTGATGAGTTATTTTAAATTTTTATTTTTTGGTTTAATTTTATATCTTAACTTTTATTTATTCAGCTTTAATCTTTATAGATAAGACATCAATCTTTTTATTTTTGGTAAAAATAACTTAATTTTAAATTTAAACTAACGACATTTAACAGTCAAAAATATATTTTATTGATGAAAAAGCTATAAATAGCTTTTTTGAGTTAAATTTTTCATGCTATAAAAATTGCAAGTTAAATATTTTGAATATCACTCTTGGTTTCAAGATAAATTTTTTCTTTTTTTTGTCGAAGAATCTATTTTTTACGCAATTACTAATACCTTTTATGGAAAGGAAAAATATTATGAAAGCTAAATTGAAAACAATAAAACTTATCAAATCACTCACCCTTGGAACAATAAGCACCTTGGAGGTAACTTGGTTAATATTTTCAATGCTGCTGCGGACTGGTGGGAACGGGCTATCCTTGACGATTTTACCTTAACGCTTAACTTTGGATGGGCTTCGCTGGGCGGTAATACATTAGGAAGCGAAATTCTCGTTTCCCAAGGTGGGACACCCAACCGCGAGACAGAGGGGACGATTCGCTTCGATAACGATGGTAGTACTACCTGGTTTTTGGATCGCACCCCTCACGATGATTCGGAATATAATACTTTTACGGAGTTTGAGCAGGATTTAGGAGGAGGTACTATAAATGTGGGGCGAGTCTACACCGATCCAAACATTAATGCAGCTCGGAATGGTTTCGATTTGCTCTCAGTTGCCAAGCACGAAATTGGTCACGCTTTGGGGCTTGGCGTCGCTAACCAAGCCTACCAGAATGAAACTAGACCGGACAATGATATCGACGTGACTGGTTCTCGTCCCAATGCCGGCACTGTGATTCGAACTAACAACAGTAGTGTTCCTGCGACGAATGCCACATTCAACGCGCACATCAATGCAGGTCAGCTGCCCAATACGCTGATGGTGCCTACATCAAACCGAGGAGAACGTAAACTTCAATCGGCGGCGGATATTCTGGCAGTCGCGCAGCTTAGCCAGTTCACCCACGTAAACCTAGATCCTAAGCACGTCCCTGAACCTACAGCAGCTCCCTTAGCCCTAGTCTTAGCTATGGGAGTTGGTACTTTTTTAAAGAAAAATTCTCCTCAAAGCAAAGAGGAGAGTCTCAAAGTGGGGGACAGGTTATCTTGTTAAGTTTAAGTCAGTGACTTAAAGTCTTGAATACAGTGTGGGAGAAAATTCTGGGTCTTTGTCAAAAGCTCTTCCACACTAATGCTTTAGTACTACCGAGAAGATTTTAGAAATGCAACAGTCAAAATGGTTAACGGGACTTTGAAAAAAACTAGGTTTAAAAAGGGGTGAAAGCCTGATCTATCAATGGTTTAACATCAAAACAACTAAATCCTTAATATATCTAGGTTTCAGACGATTTTACCTCTTCGAGTTAAAATCGGCGTCTGGTGAGGCTTTCACCCCT
>JBFRWK010000283.1:0-5011 GCA_051439545.1 Xenococcaceae cyanobacterium
TTATTTTTTCGTCCTTGTGAGGACAAAATCCTCATTTTTTAGTATTTTTGTACTGAAAAATGAGCCGAAATGGGGAGGATTTTGTCCAAGACTGTCCATCTTTGTCATATTTTTTTGTAACCCTTCAGTCCAGGAATCATCTTTTTCTGGCTGGAGTTTGTTTAGCCTCTCCTTAGCCTCGATTGCTGATGATGAGGTATCCACAATCTCTTGTAGCTTTAAAATGAACTTGTCAAATTCTTCCTCTTTATCGTTTATTGCAGACACTCGCTCGGTTTCGACAAAAGACTGCTCCTTATTTGTAGAACTATCAGAGTCAACTACACCATGCTCCTGAGATACAACTAATGGATTATGTAAAAGATTTCCAGAGGCAGGAGGTAAAGCACAATATTCCCTAATCGCTCTTCCCCACGACTCACATTCAACTGCACAAACTAGGGCAATAGCACGGTAATCTTCTTGGTTTGGCTCTAAAGTAAATGGTAAGTAACGAGAAATTAGAGTACTTCTAGCAATTTCTGAATTATTTAAAGGCATTTTTTGCAGATAGCTAATTACTTGCCCTAAAGGACTATTTTCAGAACACCTAAGTTCTAAACTTCCCTCTATTTTTAATCTTTTTTCTTTGGTCATTCTAATTGAGTACACCTCCAACTAAATACGAATCAAAACTATTGCATTAAAAAAACTTTTTTTCAGGTGATTAGATTAATAAAATACTTTACAAAATCGATAATATCTTGTTAATAAATAACCAGAGCTATAAAGCAACAACCCTGCGCCCAAATCTCCCTTTTTTTGTACCTAAATAAATTATCATGGAAGACATACTCTGACAATTATCAATTTACACTAGAAAAATTATCACTTTGTCCCTTTTTCTTTAGTACGTTTTAATGACATAATCTCCCTTTTTTTGGTGTTATCATGACCGAAAAAAGCTATTTTGATACTTTGAAAAATTAAATATTTTTGTGATATTCTTGTTAGGCAAGCAGTGTCTTTTGACGTACATTTTATGCTAAATTATTAATCATAATTAAACTACGGCACGGCTTGTTAGGGGCGTGACCCTAAAACCCCCCAGAAAAATTATTAGATACTCTTTTTTATCTCTTGGTATTTAAGTTTTATCCTGACACTCGATGACCAAACTCAAAAATAATTATTGCTACAAAAAAGAATTTAAAGAAGCACGAATAGATATTAGAGCCACGCCTACCGAGAAAGCGCAATTACAAGTTAAAGCAAAAGCTTTAGGTATGAGTCTGGGTGAATATCTTATTACTGCTGGTTTGAACAAGAAAATAACCAATGTAACGGCGAGCGATAAATCTCTTTATCTAGAACTTTGTCGTCAGGGTAACGATCTCAATCGGTTAACTCGCCTACACGATACCCAAGCTGCTTCTGGTAAAGATTCCAAACTGCATCCCGATGATAGAGCGGTGCTGGAGGAGATTTATACGTTACTCCGCCAAATATTAAGTCAGCTACAGGAGAGAAAAGTAAATTGATTGGCAAAATAATTACTGGTAGCAACTTTGACGGCTTATTTGAGTATCTATTTAAAGATGGCAAAGAGGCTCGGATTCTTGGTGGCGATCGCGTTTTACTAGAACCCAATGCCAGAAAACTTGCCAGTCAATTTAACTGGATTGCCAGCACCAGACCCACTACTAAAAAGCCAGTTAAACATATTTCGATTGGGTTTGCTCCTACCGATGGAGAGGTGGATGATTCTATCAAAGTAGCCGTCTCTGAAACCATAGTTAATCAGTTAGGCTATACCAATAATCAATGGGTAGCGATCGCCCATGGTAGAAACGACCCTGGACATGATTGGCAGCACGACCACGACCATATCCATATTGTTGTTAATGGAATTGATTTTAACGGCGAGCGTGTTTCAGACAGCTTTGATAAAACTCGTCTAGAAAAGATTCTTAGAGAATTAGAATTAGAACATAACCTAACCACCGTTGTCTCTAGTAACGTGTGCGATCGTCAAAGACCTAAAACCAACCAGTTACAACGCTATCAAAGAAAAAGTAAAGAGTACGTACAACAGCAACCTGAAATTCCCGTAATGGCAAAGCTAGAGGCTGCGCTCGATGTTGCCAGTCGAGATAGACCGACTATGACCTCGTTTATAGGTAGAATGCAGCAGTTGGGAATTGATGTACGCCCCTATATTACGGAGAAAGGGAAAAAAGGTATTAGCTATCGCTTGGAAGATTTTAAAGTCAGAGGCTGCAAACTACACAACGGTAGCTTTCCTAAGTTACTTTCTAAGCGAGGCATCGACTTTGATGAGGTTAGAGATATTCCTGCAATTAAAGCTGCTTATCAAGGTAAATCGGTAAAAATAGATAATAAGCAATCTCTTGACTGGGAACAAGTTGACCTTGACTATTGGCTACCACAACCTCTCAAAGCGTTAGCTAACCAGCCCCAAGCGGGCAAGGCAGAAGTTAAAAGGCAGAGGGCAGAAGGGAACAATAGCCTCAGAAATCAGTTTCAATCCAAGAAACTTTCTTCTGAGGTTTCCCCAGAAGTTTATATCGTCCGTGAAACTGAAACCCACAACGAGAAGTTTAATTCGATCGCTCCTAAATCTGACTTCCCAAGACAAGATAAGTCCCTTATTCCTTCTACCTTCTTAAATGAGAAAGTTCGAGAAATACCAAACCCAAAACAGTGGAACAATCTACAAAAGACACTACTCGATCGCTACGGTATCCCAGAACATATAAGCTTAGACGCACTAAAGTTACCTATTCTGTTCCTTCTCCATAAGGCGTTTGAGAATTTTAAAGTGCAATGTAAATGCGTCTAAGCTTATCTGCTGGTTTACATGAAGCAGAATTACTTTATGCGTCGGAAAAAGGACAACCTATTTGGCACAAACGCAGCTTATTGGGTAGCAAGAATTCTCACTTTTGGTTTGAGGTGAATGATAATAATGATTCGGTTAAGAAATTAACGATCGCTAATTCTCCCGTAGAAGCTGTATCTGCTTATCTAGTCGAGAGATTAATAAATCGAGAAAATTCTTCCTGTTTATATCTAAGTTTAGATACTTCAAAACAACTTGCAGAGCTAGATTTGACTAAATTTGACAATGTAGTTGTTAACATTCGGGATAAACAGTTGGTCTCAGATAGGGTTTCTAATTTAGTAATTCAAGAGAATACCAGTAGTTGGCAGCTTCTTTGGTTAAGCCATTGGCAGAAAATGGAAATGATTTTAAAAGCTCAAGAAAACACCACATCCAGCCAGAGACAAAAAAGTCATAGTCGTAAACAATTAGAATTGTGACACAGAATCACACAGAACTTTTAAGATACTGTTCTAGAGCTTCGTTCACTAACTTATTCAAATTAATCCCCTTTTGTTTGGCTGCAATAGCTGCTCTTCGATGTAGCTCGCTACCAGTTCTAACATTAAAGCTACCCTTAAATGACTGCTCTGGTTCGATATTCCGAGCGCGAACAAGCTCTAAGTAATCATCTACCGCTTCGTGAAAACTATTACGTAAAGATTCGACATCATGACCTTCATAGCTAATGAGACTGCGAATATACTCTACTCGACCGTAAAAAATTTCATCTTCGTCGTTGTAATTTACCGAACCTAAATAACCTTTGTATTCCATCCTCTTCTCCTTATCTTTCAAACAATCGGTTGTCATACCTATATTCATCTATCCTAATAATTCTTACTCTTACAAAATCGGGATGAGCTGGATTCAAAATATAATTACGCCCTTCACTGTTAGGAGTAATCGAAGACGGGACGCAGAGGGCAACCGTTTCTTGTTTTAGAACCCAGTCATTTCCTATTTCTGCCAACTGGTTAGGTGCGGGATAGGTAGCCCAATTATCTGGTAGGTCTGCTAAATCGATAGTGAGGATAGGCAGTTCGTCGGGTAAATCGATAGTGGCGATCGCTCTGTTTTTGGGTGTTAAATTTAGAGGAAAGTGAACTAACGTTTCTAAAGTAGCCAGTGCGGTTGAATCGGCAGTATATACTACTGGCGTTCCCTTGAAATTCCAGCGTCCTCCTGCTCTTCTCGCTCCTTCCCCACTAAGATCGTTAGCATACTTGCTCTTGGCAATTCGATACAGCAGCATTCAGGAGAATACCCCATACTCGATTCTCGTCAGTTCGTCAAGAACTATTTCGACTCCACTTGAGGTATCCAAATATTCTATGGGAGCTATATTTCCTAAAGCCACGTTTGGTTGTTTTAACCACTCAGATGTAATTTCTGGCTCTTCAAATACATCTAAGCTTCTGGCATAAACCTTAGCTATCTGAAGCACTCGATCTGACAGTTCGGTAGAAAGATTTTTGTCGGGACTGTAACGCTGTAAAGTTCTTTCGGAGACGTGCAGGTATTTAGTTAACTCTGAAACAGACAGGTGCAAGGAATTAGCCAAAGCATCAATTGCTGCTCTTGGAACTCCTTTGCGAGTGAGCATCATCAGATCGAAATTACTTACCGTTGGAGAATCTAAACCTAGCGTTTGACTTACTGCTTGATAAACCACAATCTTTTTTTACTCTAATCTTCTTTTGGCAATTGTCGCTTTATTTTAGACATTTGACTAGATACAAATATAGTAGCATTTTCGCCAGATTATTTGCCGATCTAGCTAACGCTGTTGAGAGGAAAACTTAGGATTTCTCTCAAAACAATGCAAACACCGCTGAGTCCTCACAAAAAGCAACAGCTTTGGCGACATTATCAAGCTCAGAAACGGAAAAAACTTGACCCTCATCTGAAAAGAGATTTAAAGCACGGCTGGCTCTTTCCTTACCTGACACAAATTGAAAACTTAATGTGGGGTAGATGGCAATACTGGAAAGAATGTCAATTGGGTGCGGCTCTTTTGAAGTAACAAAGTTAAATGGCTAACAATCTTTCAGGGTCTTGAAACTTGTTGACATGATTGCGCTGGAATTCCTGCATCTTATGAAATTGCCAATATTCGTCGAAATC
>JBFRWK010000284.1:0-38825 GCA_051439545.1 Xenococcaceae cyanobacterium
AACCTCGACGAGGTTAAATCGCCTGAAACCCAGATATATTAAGAATTTAGCTATTTTGAGGTTAAACGATTGATATATCAGGCTTTCACCCCTTTTTGCCCCTAGTTTTTTGTCAAAGTCCCGTTAAGACTTTAATGACCTGCGCCAGATACAGAGATATGGATAAGGGGGAAATTTCATCGTACACTATGGAGGATTAGGGAGAGTCGAGCAATACTCTTAAGACTTTCTTTATATTTTCTAAAAGCTATTCGCTCAGGAGCATCATCACTGTTAAAATATTCGGAATTAAAGTTGGTAATTATCGCAGAACTGAGGTCACGAGCATTGGCATGGCAGGCAAATACATAAAAAAGTGTTAGAGCCATTGAAAAATAAGTTAGTTTAGTCTTATCGATCCACTATTTCATAAACTTTTACTCTTCAATAATTCTCTAAATTAATAGCCAATAGCTTAAACTTTTTTTAATCTAAAAATTTTCCTGCGATCGCCTGAGTTAATCCTTCTAAAGTATATTCTCGAGCTTCTACGTCTACTCTCCCTAATAATTCCTGGCAGGACTTAGAAGTTTGAGGGCCAATAGAGGCAATAGTAACATTTTCTAAAAGCGATCGAAGCGTAATCCCCTCAATATTATCTAATTCTTTCTCGACTAGTTTGACAAAGTTTTTAACTGTTTTAGAACTAGCAAAAGTAATAATATCTATTTGTTTTTGTTGGAGTGCTTGCCAAATATTTAGTTCTATTTTTTCGGGACAACCAGATTGATAAGCTGCTACTTCTACTACTTCTGCACCTTTAGCGGATAATTCTTTAACTAATATTTCTCTGCCACCAGTTTCTACACGGGGAAAGAGGATTTTTTTCTGACTTAATGCTTCGGGAAAGTTTTCGACCAAAGAATCGGCAATAAAATCGGGGGGAATAAAGTCCGAGCGCAAATTTTTTTGTTTTAGGGTAGCTGCGGTTTTTTTGCCAACTACGGCAATTTTAATTCCTGCTAGGGTACGGGTATCTTTGCCCTGAGTTTCTAAGCGATCGAAGAAGTAATTAACTCCATTAGCAGAAGTGAGTATTAACCAATTAAAACTGGCTAAATTGGCGATCGCTCTATCTAAATCTGCCCAACTTGATGGGGGTGTTATCTCTAAAGCTGGCATTTCCAGGATATTTGCGCCCTTTTGCTGCAATAAGTCTCTAAAATTACTCGATTGCCCCGCAGAACGAGTGATTACTACGGTTTTTCCCGTTAAGGGTAAATTAGAAGGAGAAGATTGGCTTAATCGATCGATTAGGGACACAACTTTACCAATAACAATAACGGCAGGTGAAAGAGAAATACTACTGGTTTTCTCTACTATATCGGTTAAAGTACCCCGAAAAATTCTTTGTTCTGGGCGGGTACAATTCTTAATAATAGCGATAGGTTCATCACTAGAGCGTCCATTATCTTTTAACCTTTGCAGGATTTCGGCTAAAGAACGTCCACCCATTAAAATTACTAAAGTATCTATTTTGGCTAAAGCTTCCCAGTCGAGGATGTCTGGTTGATGTCCAGTGACAACAGCAAAACAACGGCTTAAATCTTTTTCGGTTAAAGGAATACCCGCCAATAAGGGTGTTGCGATCGCCGAAGTGATACCTGGTATTACCTCCCAATTACATCTTGCTGCTTGTAAGGCTTCAATTTCTGGGACAGCACGACCGAAAATAAACGGATCGCCACTTTTGAGTCTAACAACTTGTTTTCCTTCGAGACAATATTTTACTAGCAAGCTATTAATTTCAGCTTGAGATGTACTGGGTTTTCCGCCTCTTTTCCCTACATCCAAACGAAGACAAGAAGTGGGAGTCAAGTTGACTAAGCGATCGTCTACCAAAGCATCATAAATTAAGACTTCTGCTTGCTTGAGTAACTCCCAACCTTGAACCGTAAGGTAGTCAATACTACCTAATCCTGCTCCTACCAAGTAAACTTTACCATTTCGTTGCATTTTATTACTAGTTAAAGATTTTGTATCTAAAAGAACTCTTATTTTCTAAGATTTGTTGCATAATTCCTAAAATAATCTAAAATTGTGACACTAAGATTCTTTATTTAAAAGTATGGATTATAAGCAAGAGTTAATTACCACTATTCATGATTTTGGTTGTAATTTAGAATTTTTAGAAGAAAGATTAGTAGAATTAAGTGAAGATTCCCCCACGGCGGTACTAATTCCTGCTTTATATGAAGAATTAGAAAGACCTGCTTTAGCACAGATTCGCGATCGCCTAACTGAATGTGCTTTTATTAAAACAGTAATCGTCTGTCTCTATGCAGAGACGACGGAACAATATAGCACCGCAGTAGAATTTTTTACTTGTTTACCCCAACCGACTTTTGTAATTTGGGAAAATGGTCGCAGAGTTACTGAGTTACTAGAAAATTTACGCGCTCGAGGTTTGGATTTACTTTCTCTTCGAGGTAAAGGACGAGCAGTTTGGTTGGGATTGGGTTTAGCTACTTTGGAAGCAGAAGCGATCGCTCTTCACGATGCTGATATTATTACTTACGATCGTTCTTATCCTCTGAAATTACTATTCCCTCTCTTAGAAAAAGAATTCGGTATTGCTTTTAATAAAGCTTACTATGCTCGTCTGGGAAATTATCCCCGCAGTCTCAATGGCAGAGTAGTTCGTTTGTTTGTAACCCCCTTGCTGACAGCACTAACCGAATTATTTGGCTATCGCAAATATTTACGCTATCTTAGTGCTTTTCGCTATCCTCTCTCAGGGGAGTTTGCCATGAAAAGCGATTTAGCTTTAAATACTCGTATCCCTGGTAATTGGGGTTTAGAAATCGGTTTGCTTGCCGAAGTTTATCGCAATGTAGCTGAAAAAAGAATTGCTCAAATCGATTTAGGTATTTTCGATCATAAACATCAGCAGGTAGGAAATTCCTCTGAAGAAGGGTTAAGAAAAATGTGCCGTGATATCTTGCGTTCGGTCTTACGAACTCTTACAGAAACAGAACAAGTTATTATTAGCCGAGATCACATTCATGCTTTGCGAGTAAAATTCCGTCGGGAAGCACAAGACTATACTCGTCAATATTTCGTTGATGCTCGCTTTAACAGCTTGCAGTACGATCGCCATCAAGAAGAAGTAATTACGGAACTGTTTGAAGAGGTTATTTCTGATGCAGGAGAACTATATTTCAGCGATCCCTCAGGAGCGCAAATCCCCGACTGGACGAGAGCTTTAGCTGTTACTCCCGATTTGAGAGAACAATTACAAGATGCCGTTAAAGCAGATATGGAAGAAGTTCGGGCGATTAGCATTTTAACTCAAGAACAAATTATTCCTGCCTAATCTGAGTTTTAATTTAATTAAAACTAAGCTAAGAGCTACGAACCAATTAATCAAAAACCTAGTCTATATATGCTGAAAACGCCTGTAAGTGTAAATAATTTTCTGGGCTGAAATTACATCAGTAACACCGATAAATTTAAAAATAGCTTTTATGTCAGCTCGACTTTGTAAAACCAATTATTATGAATTTGGATCGCTGCTGTCTTGCACGATCTCTTAATTTTCAGCACATTCTTATAAAAGCTGTCTAAACTATTTTGGCTTTGAAAATCAAGCGATTACCATAAAATAGTTAATACGTTTACTATTTGCTTCAGAAATAATTTTTTAATGTCTAGCTCATCCTCAAATGCCGACTTTCTCCAACAATGGCGATACGTTTTAGCACCTTACAATTTGGGATACAAAGTTAAACTACTGTCTCAGCTAATGTATCGAGATTTTCTAGAGCGGTTAGAACCTTATGGGCTGACTCCATTTCACTATCTAGTTTTGTGTTGTCTTTGGGAAGAAAATGGTCTTTCCACATCAGGTATTGCTCTCAAGCTCAAACAATTGGGTGCAACCCTTACTGGGGTAGTAGATCGAATGGAGGATCGTAAGCTTGTATATCGAAAACGCGATCTTAACGATCGCCGTGTAGTAAGAATTTGGCTGACTGACGAAGGTAAAAAATTAATGAAGGTTTTGCCTCCTTTAGGCGAACAGACAATCATCTCTGCTACTAAAGGTTTTTCTCCAGCCGAACACGAGCAAATTTTGCAGTTTCTCGATCGCCTGATTGCTAATTTTGCTTAACTCATAAAAACGTTTTTCTCTTCATATCCCCAGTTCAGTTGACTTTTAACATAATACTTAATACGCTAACTATTAATGTATTAAGTATTATTGATGCCAAAATGAAAAAACTAACTTTCAAACAAAAACATTGGTTATTATCGGCACATATTATTTTTGCTGCACTATGGACGGGAACGGTATTGTGTATGTTTTTACTCTCGTGGAGTAATAGAAAAACGAGTAATCCAGATATCCTGTATAGTTTGCATTCGGCGGTTAATCTTTTAGATGATTATGTAGTTATACCTGCTGCAATTGGTTCAGTTCTGACTGCTACTTTCCTTTGTTGGCTCACTAATTATGGATTTACCAAATTTTGGTGGGTAATTTCCAAATGGATTCTTAGCATTTCATTAATTATTTTTGGTACTTTTTGGCTGTACCCCTGGTCAAATGAAGCAGAAGCGATCGCACGTTCCCAGGGGGTATTAGCTTTGACTAATCGTCTTTATGACTGGGATGCTAGAGGCATTTTAATTGGAACTATGGTTCAGGTCTTATTATTATTAACAATTATTGGTATCTCTGTAATCAAGCCTTGGGGGAGACGAAAAACAATTAGAGATCGCCCTTAACAATGTAACTCATTCAAAAACGATTCTTCTAAATCTACAACAAGGAAAAGCGATCGCGCTACACATAGCATAATAATTGCAGAATCAAATAAATTAAATAAGTAAACGAAGTTCATGCCTAGAAAAATTAGAGAGTTAAAAGCTCAAATTGCTCGTGAGGGATTTGTGTATTTACCCAAGCGTGGCAAAGGCAGTCATGAACGTTGGCGACATCCTTTAATTAATAAAACACTGACAATTTCAGGTAAAGACGGTGATGATGTACCACTTTACCTAGAAAAGCAGTTGGCTAAGTTATTAACTAAACTGGAAGAATTAAAAGGAGATGAGAATTAATGAACCGATACAGCATGATTATTCAATGGAGTGATGAGGATCGACTCTTTCTAGTTACGATTCCAGAATTTGCCGATCGCGTTGTAATGCCTTGTACTCATGGTAAAACTCGTGAAGAAGCAATTCGCCAAGGTGAAGAAGTGATTGAGATGTATTTAGAAGCTTGGCAAGCAGAAGGCGAAACCATTCCCGTACCAGATACGCCACAAATTGCCTAAAATTATAATTTTGACTGCTATAAAAGTTGTCTAAACTGTTTTGGCGTGACTCTTACCAATCGTTCAAAGTGACGATCGAGATAATGTACAGCGATCGCGAAAGGTGGTTTTACGATGGTAGCCATTTTTATAACAGAAAGGAATAAATATCCCAACTATCTCTCAGAAACCAACAGCATCTACTCCCATTCAGTTAAATCTTTTTTAAGGTTAATTGTTCATTGTTAGTTCAAAAAATATTTTTCGTGCAATAATAAAACCGTTCGGTCTTGAAATAGTTTATGTCTAAAGCTGAACAGACTAAAGCCAGAATAATCGAAAAATCTGCAAATTTATTTAACCAAAGAGGTTATGCTGCTGTTTCTATTGCCGACATTATGCAAGCTACGGGGTTGAAAAAAGGAGGTATTTACAATCACTTCCAGAGTAAAGAAGAGTTGGCATTAGCAGCCTTCGATTATGCAGTTAATTTAGTTACTCAAAAAGTTTGGAATGTTGTCAAACAAGAACAAAATGCGATCGCCAGACTCAAAGTCTTAGTAAAAGTACATTTAGAGTATAAAGATAATCCGCCTCTTCCTGGAGGTTGTCCCATTATGAATAGTGCGATCGAATGGGATGATACCAATTCTTTACTACGAGATAAAACTCAAAAAGCTATGGATTCTTGGCGTAATCTGATAATTAAAATTGTCGAAAAAGGCATAAAAAAAGGGGAAATAAAACCCGATGTTGAATCAGATGAGATCGCTACTATAATCATCTCCAGCCTTGAAGGCGGAATTATGATGAGTAAGCTTTATCGAGATTCAATTCATCTTGAAAGAGTGGTTACTAGTTTGCAGAATTATTTAGATAATTTGGCTTTAGTTTAATCCCAAAAATTTTTAATCTTTTACAGACCGAACGGTCTTTTTGACTAAAAAGACTACTTAAAATACCGACAGGAGTACCACCAAATGTTGAAATTTTACTACCATCCCCTATCCCCTTTGTCTCGTCGTGTCTGGATTGCTTTATTAGAAAAAAGAATTACTTTTGAATCGATTATTGTCAGCCTTAAAGATAAGGAACAATTTCAACCAGAATTTTTAAAACTCAATCCCTTTCATCATGTTCCCGTAATTGTAGATGATGGTTTCCGAGTTATTGAATCGTTAGCCATATTAGATTATTTAGAAATTAAATATCCTGAAATTAGTTTACTTCCTAGCGATCGAGAAACCTTAGCCAAAGTCAGAATGGTACAAATGGTCACTTGTAGCGAATTAAGTTCTCAAGTATTACCCTTAATTTTAAATACCGAAGATGCTATTAAAATAGCCAAAGCCAAGCGCAAGATTAAAAGAGTTTTGGGCTTTTTTTCGGAACTGTTGGGAGATAATAATTACTTTGGAGGAAAACAATTTACAGTAGGAGATATTGTAGCTGGTAATGCAGTAGTTTTAATCGATCGATTGGGTTTCGATCTAAAGGATTTTCCCAATATTAATACTTGGAATCAGCGTTTACAATCTAGAGAAGCGTGGCAAAAGTCTCAACCCGATCGAGAACAATTAGAAGGTTGGACTAAATTTATTAGAGAATGGCTTAAAAATTAGACCTATGCGCATAAATCAAAAATCTTGATTGTGTTAGCTCTTAGCTATTAGCTTTTAGCTCTTAGCTTTTGATTTAACAGTAAACTCATGAGCTTTTTGCCATACTTTTAAATTAGTGAAATCTTGCAGTTTGTAGAGTATTTATTTGAGAAAGGCTATACATTCTGCGATCGCATATAATTCCCGATCGTTATATTAACTGTTGTTTACTCAAAACACCTAATTTGGCGATCGCTTTTTCGAGAGAATCTGACCAAGGAATCCCACAATTTAACCGCAAACAATTCCCATAACTCTCAGAAGCCGAAAAAATAACTCCTGGAGCGATACTAATATTCTGTTGGTATGCTTGCTGATATAACCTCATACTATTAAACTGCGGTGGTAACTCTAACCATAAGATATGACCTCCTTGGGGTTGAGTAACTTTGGTATCCGTAGGAAAATATTCATAGATAGCTTGTAATGTATGCTGCATTTGCGATCGATAAGCATGACGGAGTTTTCTTAAATGGCGATCGTAACCACCATTAGCTAAAAAAGCTGCTACAGTTAGTTGAGGCGCGATCGCCGAACTATAATTCATCACCGCTTTTAATTGTTCTATCTTTTGCTGATAAGCCTCGGCAATAATCCAACCAACTCGTAATCCTGGGGATAGGGTTTTACTAACTGAAGCGCAATAAAGAACTTTACCTTGAGTATCAAAAGCTTTAACTGCTTGAGGTCTTCGATCGCTAAAATAGAGATCGCCAAAAATATCATCTTCAATTAAAGGGATATCATATTGATTAATTAGTGAAACTAACTGCTGTTTCTTAGCTGTACTCATACAACTTCCCAGAGGATTACTATAGTTAGAAACAATGGCGCAAGCAGCAACTTGTTGTTTTTGGCAAGCAGATGCTAAATGTTCTAAGGAGATACCATTTCTTGGATGAGTTGGTAACTCTAAAGCTTTGAGGTGTAAAGATTCTAAAGCTTCGAGGAGTCCGTAATAAGTAGGAGATTCGATCGCTACCGTATCTCCTGGTTTAGTTACTGCTTTTAAAGCTAAAAAAATTGCTTCTGTTGCACCATTAGTAATCACAACTTGGTTAGGATTAACCGAACAACCAGCATCGATTAAACGTTTAGCCACCTGCTGCCGTAACTCAACACAACCCATAGGTATATTATAGCTGTGAACTAATTCGGATCGATCTCGAATTACTTGTCCTATCAAACGATTAAGAGTTGCTACGGGAAAAAGTGAGGGATGGGGAATAGCAGCACCTAATTTAACTAAATGGGGTTTATCGATCGCGGTACGAACTTGAAAGGCTAAGGAAGTATCGATAAAATCGGCTTTGTGATGGTCTGGTTTAGAAGTAGAGGGTTCTGCTACTGAGATCGTTTTTTTGACATAATATCCAGACTGGGGACGGACGATAACTAAATGACGATCTTCTAATAAACGATAGGCTTCTAAAACTGTAGAAATACTAACTGCTAATTGCCGATGTAATTTACGTACTGAAGGTAAGCGATCGCCTGGTTGTAAAGTTCCTTCTTTAATCAAATTGGCGATATATTCTGCTACTTTTTCGTAGAGATTTTGTGGTTGAGAAGAAAGAGTTGATAAATAATTTTCCATATCGCCACCAATACAGTTAAACATTTAAACGAGCATAACAGTTACTTTTTTAGTAACTGTACTGGTAATAATTTAGAGGAATTGTCTCTGTTTTTGTCAATAAAAACAAAATAAGTTATGAGTAGGGGTGCAAGGCTTGCGCCCGTCATTAGTTCTTTTTATTTTTAATAATGAGCCGAAAAAATAGAATTATCGGGCAGCAATTACAAGCATATCTTTGGGGATTATTAGCTATTACAGGATTTGCTTTTACTTTACCTGCGACTAAGTTGGCTGTACCTTTATTTGGTGTTATGGCTGTGGGTTTTGGTCGGGCAGCTATCGCGGGAATTTTGAGTTTAATTTTATTAAAAGTTACAGATAGTAATTTACCCAGATTTAGACAGATTAAAAGATTGGCGATCGTTGCTTTTGGTGTTGTTTTTGGTTTTCCTATATTTAGTGCCTATGGGATGAAATATGCACCAGCCTCCCACGGAGCAATTATTATTGGTGTTTTGCCCTTATTTACAGCGATATTTGGGGTTATACTCGCCAAAGAAAGACCATCTTTAAGTTATTGGTTAGCAGGAATAACAGGGAGTTCTACTATTATTTTTTATTCTCTCTATATGGGTCGAGGTAGTTTACATCCTGCGGATTTAGCTTTATTATTTGCTGCTATAAGTGGGGCTATTGGTTATGCAGAAGGAGCAAGACTCGCTAAAGATTTAGGTAGCTGGCGTGTAATTTGTTATGCTCTGGTTTTTTCCTTGCCCCTGACTATTCCTCTAACTATAACCACAGCAGAGATGAATCCTCTTAATAATTATTTTATGGCATGGTTGGGACTTTTGTATTTAGGTATTGTCAGTATGTTTCTGGGCTTTTTTGCTTGGTATAAAGCTCTAAAAATGGGAGGTATAGCCAAAATTAGTCAGTTGCAATTACTACAACCTTTTATTACTATTTTTGTATCTTATTTTTTATTTGAGGAACAAATATCAAAGACAATGATTTTTGTTTTAATGATTGTTTTATTATGTGTTAACTGGACGAGGAAAGCAAAAGTAAGTAGATCTTTCTGAAAACTGGAGTTGGAAAACCTAACCTCTGAAGGATTAAAATAAAGATACTTAATAAAGAAAAATTATTATGAACCTCAACATAATAATAGCTGACTATTTAAACAAACAACACGCACGAGATATTGTATTTTTACTCAATACCTATGCTCTCGATCCAGCAGGTGGAGGTGTCGAATTAAATAGTTATGCTAAAGAAAACTTAGTTAAAGAACTAGCTAAACTCCCCTTTGCTTTTTCTCTCCTCTGTTATCTTGAAAATGTACCAGCAGGGTTAGTGAATTGCTTTACCTTGTTTTCGACATTTCAATGTCAGCCATTAGTTAATATTCACGATTTAGTTGTAGTCGATCGATACAGAAGAAAAGGTATAAGCCAGCTTTTACTTAATGAAGTAGAAAAAATTGCCAGAGCAAAGGGAGCGTGCAAAATCACTCTAGAAGTTCTAGAAAATAATTATGCTGCTAAAAATTCCTATGAAAAATTCGGCTTTATTGGATATGAGTTAAATCCTAAATATGGGAATGCAATTTTCTTAGAAAAAAAACTATCATGATAAGTCATATCTAAGCTCGCTTGCTAAATTGAACTACTCCGCCACAAAGATAGTAAAAACTCGCTTGCTTTTAACTCTAAGCTTGTAGCTTATGGTTTACAACTTCGTTTAAATACTGAGAAAATCTGCTTGGATTGACCAACGGTCAGAGCAGGCTGCGTCGTCTTACGGCGCGGTAATCTCTGACTTTTGTTCTTGCTGTTTTAACGGAGAAACAGAAACTTCTTTAGTTTCTAAATTAGAGTGTTTGTCAGAACAATCGAGTGCTAGAGAGTGTTCTAGATAGATGATTTCTTCTAAATTATCCCATGCTGTTTCAAATGGTAAAGATGACAATGTACACGCTTCCCAATTGCTTTCTACTGGTACATTGAGCCTCTTACATAACCCCCCTCTGCGACCCTCTGGGTTATAAAAACGGCAAAATCGACAATTTGATGCCAAAAAGTTTGCTCTCTTCATTAGAATATCAATTATTGGAGGATAATCTTAAATTAAATTAGATTTATACTTATATTTTGCGTAACAACTGATTTGTGAATTATGGGTTTGTAACTTTTATTCTGTAAGGCTTGTAGCGATCCCCAGACAGTAGTTTTTTTTATATTCTCTTTATTATTAGTTCATATATGTATAAATTTATTTGAATAAAATGTATTTTTAATTACAAAAAAAATTGCTGAATTTAGACCAATTTTGCCTTAAAGCCATTGGGGATCGCACAATAATTAGGTAATAGTTTAATAGCTCTTAATTTTCAAACTATATTGAAGTCTGCCTATTTAGTCAAATAAAATACTATTTATCCGACCAAGTTTTTGCAGCACAATGACAACATAAATTCCAACGTTTAAGCTCTCCTTTAGGAGTAGGAGACTGACATTGAGGACAAACAGAAAATTGAGACGATCGCGCTTGAAGTACATCGATCCAGTTTTTAACTACAGCTTGAGGCTCGTCAACTAAAGGCAAACTATCAGACGGGATAGGACTATATTTTACATTAATACTACTAGGATGATGGGATTTTAAGTCTGGGTTATCGATACTAGCAGAAAGGCGATCGCTATTTTGTTGCTGTCGATAAGAAGTAAAACGGATATCCTTCAAAGAAAAAGCTAAGCGTCTATTTAACTGCTGGAGGAAAGTATATCTTTTGAGAGAAAGTTCTTGCGCCCAAACAGAATTAGCAGTAGCAACCCACAAAACTTGTCTTTTGACGTAGAGAGGGCGAGTTTGACGGGCAATTTCTGGAGTAACGATAGCTTGCCAAGCTTCGAGTAATTGGCAATATTGCTTGTAGTTTTCCCAACCTGGTTGTTCGGGGATTGTAGCTAAAATTTCTGCTAAGGAATGAAAGAACATAATATTTTACTGTGAATAGTAAACACAAACAGGATTAAAATACCTTTCATAAGACTTTTTGCACAAGTTAGATGAACTTTAGCTGATCTAACCTGCTTGTTTTTTGCAATAAGTCTAAAGAGAGAGTAAGCCTACGTTAAATAGCTATTTCTTATTCTCTAATGGCGATCGCTATTACTGTAAAAATCTGAGATGAGAAATAACCGAGTTAAAAATCAACAAAATATATCCTACAAATTACAAATTAAGATTGTAGCGGTATATTGTTTGCTAATTTTATTGTCTTTTTCAGGAGCAGTATTAGCAATTCGTCGAGTTTTATTACTACGGCTTGAGGCAAGAATCGAACAAGCTTTAACCCAGGAGGTACAAGAATTACGCTTATTAGTAAATGGTAAAGATCCAAATACAGCCCAACCTTTTGGTGAAAACATTAAAGCTATTTTTGACGTTTTTCTTAAACGTAATATTCCCATCTCTAATGAATATACTATTGCTTTACTGCCAGAGGGTTTTTATGCTTCCATTCCTAGAAAATTACCATCCTCGATTAATGCGGAATCGAAGACAGTTAAATATTGGCAAAACCTTACTATTTCAACCCGTGGGGAAATAGAGGATGGGGACAATAGAATTGCCTATTTAGCAGAACCGATTGAAATTAATGGTAAGATTAGGGGCATTTTTGTTGTCGCGATCGCCACTAACAAAGATCGCCAAGAGGTTCAGGAAGCTGTTTTTATTATCATTCGCGTTACTTTAGTAGCAGCAGCTATTACTTCTGTTTTAGCCTGGATTTTTGCTAGCAGAATTTTAACTCCTTTAAGATTACTCACAACAACAGCGCGAGATATTACAGAGAATAATTTAGCACAAAGAATTAAGCTGGAAGGAGATGATGAGGTTACCCAACTGAGTGTAACTTTTAATGAGATGCTCGATCGACTAGAATCGGCATTTACTACCCAGAAAAACTTTTTAAATGATGTAGGACATGAACTCAAAACACCCATTACTATAGTTCAAGGACATTTAGAAGTTATGGGTTATACTCCCGAAGAACTGCAAGAAACCAGAGAAGTGGTTGTAGACGAATTAGAACGGATGAACCGTCTTATTGCCGATTTAATGTTTTTGGCTAAATCAGAACAACCAGATTTTTTGCATTTAGAGAATGTCGAAATTAGTACCTTAACCGAAGAAATCTTTGCTAAAGCAAAAGTAATTGCCGATCGCCATTGGCAACTAGAAAAGGTAGGAACTGGCTCTTTTTTAGCCGATCGCCAAAGATTAATCCAAGCAATTACCAACTTAGCTCAAAACGCCACAAAACATACAGATCCCGAAGATACTATTGCTATCGGCTCTGCCACTAGTAAAAATTATGTCCGCTTATGGGTAAGAGATACGGGAACTGGTATCGCCGAAGAAGAACAACAGAAAATTTTTCAGCGTTTTCAAACAGGATCGAATAATCGTGGAGCTAAAAGCACGGGTTTGGGACTATCTATTGTCAGAGCGATCGCTCAAGCTCATGGAGGTAAAATTCAACTATACAGTTGTTTAAATGAAGGTTCGACCTTTACCCTAATTTTACCGTTAAAAAAGTAGGAATAATAAGTATTTAAGTAGAGAGTAGAAATTTCTAACCACTAACCACTAACCACTAACCACTAACCACTAACCACTAACCACTAACCACTATTTACATCATTCTTTATAAGTATTTTAGTTAAATTATTTGATCGAACAGGCTTATTTTATTACAACCGAACCTTTAAATTCTAAAGGAGAAGCAGGAGAAAAGTTAGTTTGGGATGCTATTCGAGTAGCTTTTGCCGAGAGAAAATGTTTAGCTTATTGGCGTTATCCTATTTTTTCTCCTCAAGGAAAATTTAGGAAAGAACCAGATATTCTTATTGCCGATTTTGACTTGGGTTTGATTATTATTGAGGTAAAAGCAATCCAAATTACGCAAATAGCAACTATTCAAGGACATCGTTGGCAATATCAAAACTACTATACTTCCTTTGGTAATCCCTATCAACAAGCAGAAAACCAATTATTTACTCTCTTAGAATATATCGATCGCGAACCGTTACTAAAAAGCAAAGTAAAAGCAAGAGTTTTAGTTGCCCTACCCTATATCACGACTCAACAATGGCAACAAAAAAATCTAGATAAACTTCCTAGTTCACCACCGATTTTATTCTCGGAACAGCTATTATCAATCGATAAGATCGTCAAACAAATTCAGCAAACAGTTTTAATAGCTTCAGGAGGAAATTTAAACGAAACTCAGTGGCAACTACTCTTATCAATCTTAGGAGGAACGCCCTTATATATTCCTTCATCTCGTCCTGTTTTAGCTCCCAAACAAAGCCGAGGCAAAATTTTATATCAAGCTCGCTCTTATTTAGCAAAATTAGATTTACAACAAGAAAAAATTGGCAAACAAATACCTCTAGGAGCGCAACAAATACGTGGTGTGGCTGGTTCTGGTAAAACAATAGTTTTATGTCAAAAAGCAGCCTTAATGCATTTAAAACATCCCGATTGGCAAATAGCTTTTGTCTTTTTTTCTCGTAGTCTTTATGGCAAAATTATTCAACAAATCGATAAATGGATTCGCTATTTTACTAACAATCGGCAAACCTTCGATCGCGATCGAGCTAATTTAAAAATACTTCATGCTTGGGGGGGAAAAACACAACCAGGTTTTTATAGTACTCTCTGCCAATTAAGTAACGCTATTCCCTTAACTGTTAGCGAAACAGCCCATCAAAAGCCCAATGAAGCTTTAGGAGAAATTTGTTGGCAACTATTACAAACGAGAACTATTCCTCAAGTATTTGATGCTATTTTAATCGATGAAGGTCAAGACTTAGTAGTCGATAACTGGCAATATCAAAAGAAACAACCATTTTATTGGCTAGCCTATCAAGCATTACGCCCTGTAAATTTAATTCATCCCGAACAAAAAAGATTGATTTGGGCATATGACGAAGGACAAAGTTTATCGAGTTTTAAAATTCCTACTGCCAGAGAATTATTAGGAGATAAACTAGGTCATTTAGTTACAGGTAAATATCCTAATGGCATTAATAAAACAGAAATAATGTCTCGTTGTTATCGTACTCCCAAAAGAATCTTGAATGTTGCCCAAGGTATTAGTATGGGTTGGTTTCGCCCCCAGGGAATCCTATCGGGTTTTAGCGATCGAAAAGAGTGGCAAAAAATTGGTTATCAATTAGTTGGAAAATTAGAACACGGACAAAAAATTACTTTAAAATCTACTCATAATAATGTACTAAATCCGATTGAAGCCTTATGGCAAGGAGATTTACTAGAATTCAATTGTTATTATTCTCGTCAACAAGAATTAACTGCTTTAACCGATAACATTAAATATAATTTACGGCGTGATGGATTACGCCCTTCTCCAGAGATCTTAATTATTATTTTAGGCTCTTTTAATGAAGCAGCAGAATTAGCCCGACAAACGGCCAAATTTTTAATCAAACAGGGAATTACTATCTATTTTCCTGGTACTAGTAATTATAATCTGCTCCCTAGAGAAACCAATGAATATAAAGCCGAGCGATTTTGGTATGAAGGGGCAATAACTATTACCACAATTCATCGTGCCAAGGGACAAGAAGCGGATATGGTTTATATTATCGGTGCAGATTTAATTGCTAAAGCCGAGAGTAATATTTACCTGCGCAATCAATTATTAGTAGCTTTAACTAGAACTAGAGGCTGGGCTAATCTTAGTGGTATCGGTGATTATCCCCTATACACTGAAATAAAACAATTATTAGATAGCAAAGATATATTTACTTTTACCTGGAAAGACTTACCTACAAGAATTTTAGGTGTAAGCGATCGCGATAATATTTTAACGAGTTTTGCATTAGGCCGAAAAAATTTTCGTGGTGCTAATTTAGCCAAAATCGATTTATCAGGGGCAAATCTGGCTAAAATAAATTTAATCTCTGCTAATTTGCATCAGGCAAATCTAGTCAATACCCAATTACCGAGTGCCAAGCTGATCGATGCTAATCTAAGCAATGCTAATCTTCAAGGAGCTAACTTAAAAAAAGCCAAGCTAATGGGAGCTAATTTAAGCTATGCTAATTTAACCCATGCTAATTTAAGTGATGCCGATTTAAGCAATGCAATTTTAACTAATATCCAATGGTGAATTTTATGTCTTTTTGCGTAAAGGTCATTGAAATTCCAGGGTAAGTTAAAAGCGATCGATACCTTAAACCTGATGGCAATATTCTAGAGTAAGGAGTTATGTAAAAATAAGTTGTACAAATTTTACCTGAAATCCTTTTTGAATATAGCTTCTAGATAAAAAATGTTCAGGTTATTTTTACACGCTTCCTAACGATTCATAATTCTTTGAAGATATAGGTAATGGAACTTCTTAATGGACGATATAAGATAAGAAAAGTTTTGGGTAAAGGTGGTTTTGGTACAACTTTCTTAGCAGAAGATAAACAACTCTCTAATGGTTCGCTTTGTGTGGTTAAGCAGTTACAGCCTAGTTTTTCCGAACCATATTTACTCAAAAAAGCCAAAGATTTATTTAATCGCGAAGCAGAAACCTTAGGTATTTTAGGAAAACACCCCAATATTCCTACTTTATTTGCCTATTTTGAAGAAAATAATGAATTTTACATAATACAAAAATATATTGCAGGGCATACATTAGAAGACGAACTATTACCAGATCGACCCCTATCCGAACCACACGTAATTAAGATTTTAAGAGACGTATTATATATCCTTAAATTTGTTCACAGACATAATGTAATTCATCGAGATATTAAACCTGCCAATCTTATTAGAAGAAAACAGGATAATAAATTAGTTTTAATTGATTTCGGTTCGGTTAAAAAAGTTACTAATGCCAAAAAAAATAAAGGTACTATTGTAGGTAGCTACGCTTATATACCAGAAGAACAATATAATGGTTATCCCAACTTTTCTAGCGATATTTATGCCTTGGGTATGATTGGGATTCAAGCTATAACGGGTCTTGAGTTAAAACAAATACTGGGAGCGGGTTTTTCCCTTAATGAACAAGGAGAGATTGATTGGCAAAAATATGCTCGGGTTAGCGATAATTTGGCTAATTTTTTGTCAATAATGGTGCGCAATAATTATCGCCAGCGATATCAATCAGCTAAAGAAGCATTGCAAGCACTTCAAGAAATAACTGAAAAACAGCGATCTGTTACTGTTAACAATATCTCAAAAACTGAGAAGTTAACTATTCCTTCTCCCAAAAAATTGATAGTTGGAGGAACTATTGTAGGATTGACGCTCGTTCTATTAACAATCTACAGTCTGGTTATTAAGCCAAAATTATATTTGCAACTACCTCTAACAGGAAAATCAACAGAAGGAATTTTACAAAACCAAAAGAAGTGTGAATATTTAACCTCTAATTTTTCCTGCGATAAATATTCTTTTTCAGGTAAAAAGGGACAAAAAGTAATTATTGAAATGTTCAGTCAAAGTTTTGACCCTTATTTAGTAATACTCAAAAAGGATAAAAGTTTATTGGCATTAAATGATAATATCTCTAAATATCATTGGAATTCTCAAATTGTAGTCGATTTACCTCAAGATGGTAGATATATCGTTATAGCTGGAAGTTCTGAGGTGGGAGCATCGGGAAAATATAGCCTTAGAGCAATTATTAAATGATTTTAGTCTGAACTTAAAATTTTAAACTGCTGCCAGCAGAGATATAAAGCACGGGGAACATGAAAACAGCCTTTCCATTTACCCCCTTTAAGGTTTAACAAAACTTCTCCACGGCGATCGAGATAGCCAAACCACTCCCCATATTCTGGATCGGCAAAATGTTGCCAGGTATATTCATGTACCTTTTTATACCAAGACCAACATTCTTCTCTTTTAGTCAAACGATAACCCATAGACAAGGCAACTAGGGTTTCTAAATGCACCCACCATAATTTTTGATTCCATTCCAATTGTTGCGGGGGATGTCCATCAACATCCATAAAATAATAAATTCCCCCGTACTCTTTATCCCAAGCAAAATTGAGGGTAGATATCACTGCATCGATCGCTCGATTAATTAAACTAAGATGATCGCGACGACTAGCAATATCCATCAAAAACCACATTGCTTCGATGCCATGTCCTGGGTTAATTAACCTACCGTCAAAACAATCTAGATGAGAACCATCAGCGGTAATATTTTCGTAAATTAAGCCATTGGCAGAATCGAGAAAATCTTCCATCACCTCTGTAACTGTCTGGTTTAAAATATTTTCTAGTTCATCACTTTGTAGTAACCAATCCATTTCCAAGGAAAGATTGGCTAAAATCATCGGTACTGCTAAATTTTTTAAAGGTCTTGTCCCTGGATAGCTTTTATTGTATTTACCTTTGGGGTTATGCTTACGACGTAGCACATTATGGTAAGCTTGTAGAGCAATTTCCTTTGCCGAACTTTTGCCAGAAGCTAAAGCGTATTGGCTAAAAGCCATAGCTGCAAAACAATCAGAAAAGATATTATAGGGTTGAACTAATGGTTTTCCTTGTCTATTTAAAGCAAAATACCAGTTACCTTCATCGTCTCGACCATAGTTCGCCAGAAAACTAGCACCATTATCGGCAATTTTCAACCATTCTTCTTTTGGTTCTAATCGATTATAAAGAAGAGAAAAAGTCCATAACTGACGGTTTTGTAACCAAATAAACTTATCGGTATCGTAAACTTTCCCTTTTCTGTCTAAACAAGTAAAATAGCCTCCCTCTTGCCAGTCAAGAGAATATTCTTCCCAAAAAGGAATTACTTTTTGTAGAAGTTCGTTTTGATAAAGTTCTACTAGTTGTCTAAATTCTTGGTGCATCAGTAGTTCAACCTAATTTTGTACCCGATCGCAATTCTCTATGCAGTTGCATTTACAAGATAAAGTAATTACAATACTGACCGCTGACTTCGCCATAAATAAGTTTTAACACTATACTTTCAGCGAATAACTTTAAACCCCAATAAAAACCATTAAATTATAATGTCTGCTTATCCTTCTCCTCGTGAAATTATCGCTACACTCTTACCTCATCTTAGGGTAGCTGCAAATTATGCCCGCCAAATTCAAACTAGAATTAATATCTTACCTGCTAAAGATGAGGGAGATAACTTTTTTACGGCTGCTTTAACTGATGCAGATGTTTCTATTCAAACTTTAGTAGAAGTAGCTTTACTGGGAACTTTTCCTGAAATTCGTTTTTTTGGAGAAGAATACCAACAATCTCGCAATACTAAATATTTTCGCTCGATCGAACTAGGCAGACAAGATGATTATTTAATTACCTTAGATCCTATCGATGGCACTAAATTTTATCTTGACGGACATGATAACTATCAAATTATTCTCAGTATTCTTAATGCAGATGAGTTTGAAGCAGTAATTTCCATTTCTCCCGCTCAAAATTCTTATTATTATGCTCTACGGGGTGAAGGTATTTACCAAGGCAATTTAGACGAAGATTTAGATGCTTGTACCCCACTGCAAATAACTAACCCCAAACCTGCAATATTATTGGGATGGGGTATGGCGGATTTGAAACCAGCATTGATAGATAAATATCAGGTAATCGATCTGGAAAATTGTTATTCTCCTGAAAAGAAATTGCCCAACTATAACGGTATTTTTTCTAATGAATTAATTGGCTGGGTAACAAAGAGAGGAAAGTTTATCGACAGTGCAGCTTTAGCTTTTATGGCAAAAGAAGCTGGTTGTTTGGTTACTAAGTTTAATGGTTCACCGCTACCACCCCTACATACTTGCCAAAATTATAGTTATGATGGCGCGATCGTTGCTGCTAATGCTACTGTTCATCGAGATTTGTTGACAGCTTTTACCAAGTAAAACGGTGAGGTTGATTTAGGGTACGTTACTGAATTACGGTAAAAAAAGAAACTTCCTCGATCTGTTCTTAACTCTTTAGACCGTTAATGAAGAAAATAGCTCTTTTTGGTACTAGTGCCGATCCTCCCACCGCAGGACATCAAACTATTTTAGCTTGGTTGTCGGCACATTACGATCGCGTCTTAGTCTGGGCATCAGATAATCCTTTTAAAGAGCATCAAACCTCCTTACACCACCGTACGGCAATGCTCGGACTAATCATTAAAGAAATAGATGCCGATCGCCATAATCTTATTTTAGATGAAGAGTTAAGCGATCGCCGTAGTTTAATTTCTGTTAATAAAGCTCGCCAAATATGGGGAGACGAAGCAGAATTTATCCTGGTAATTGGTGCCGATCTAATTAATCAGATAGAAAAATGGTATCGTGCTAAAGAACTTTTACAACAGGTTAAGATCTTAATTTTACCAAGAACGGGCTATTCCATCGATCCCCAAGATTTAGATAATTTAACTAAATTAGGAGGAAAATATGAAATTGCTACGCTTAATGTCGGTCAAGTTTCTTCTTCAGCCTATCGACTTGAGGGAAATAAACAAGTATTAACTTCATCTGTAAAAAGTTACATTGCTCAACACAATTTATACTCTTAGCATTTTTTCTTAACTTAGATAAATTGTTCAAATAAAGCTTACTTTATCTATCCTTATTTGAAGATATTATTACCTCAACAGAGCTTATAATTACTATAGTTATCGATCGCCGATCGATAAAATATTAAGACCTAATAAACCAATAGTATAACTAAGTTATGAAAATAAATTCAGAGCTTGGACTTGACTCCAACGATACAAGTTATCTAATAAAAAAAAATTTAGCAGATTTTAAAGTTGGGGTTGATAATGTTATCTTTTCTGTCGATTCAAAACACAATCGTTTACTCGTATTATTTGTTAAAAGAAAAGACGAACCTTTTAACGATCGGTGGAGTCTACCAGGAACATTAGTCCGCCATGGAGAGTCCCTAAAAGAAGCTGCCCATCGAATTTTAGCCGAAAAAATAGCAGTCAATAACTTATATCTAGAACAATTGTATACTTTTGGCGGGCCAGGAAGAGATCCTAGAGAAGCACCAGAAAGTTTTGGCGTGCGTTATTTATCTGTTAGTTATTTTGCTCTAGTCCGCTATGCAGAATCGGCATTAATTGCTAAACCTAGAAGTAATATTGCTTGGTATCCAGTCAAAGAAGTCCCTAATTTAGCTTTCGATCATCGTCAAATTTTGAACTATGGTTATCAACGTTTAAAAAATAAATTAGCCTATAGTCCGATCGCCTTTGAAGTTTTGCCAGATGAGTTTACTTTAAACGAAGTTTATCAGCTTTACTGCACCGTTTTAGGAGAAAATTTTTCCGACTATTCTAATTTTAGGTCTAAATTATTAAAGCTCGGATTCTTATCAGATACGGGGGTAAAAGTATGCCGTGGTGCGGGTCGTCCAGCTAGTTTATATAGCTTTGATGCCAAAGCTTTTGCTCCTTTAAAAGATAAGCCTTTGGTATTTATTTAAAATTAAACTTAGGTTAAATTCCCTAAGCGTTGATTATATTCTTGTAAAAGAGTAATAGTTGTTTCTAAAGAAACTTGAGCAAACGACTGATAAAAACGACCAACACTAAAAAAAGGACTGGGAGTAGCTAAAATAAGAACTCGATCGCCCCATAATTCGAGTCTGGGGATTAAGTCTGGGGGAGCAAGAGGAGCGCAGATCCATGCTTCTTTAACTTGCTTATCTTTGATTGCTTGGGCTGCTACTGCCATAGTCATACCTGTAGCAATCCCATCATCTACAATAATAGCGATCGCCCCTTGCGGTTCGATTTTTGGTCGATAAGCAGATAGTTGTGCTTCTCTTTCTTCTGCCTGTTGTTGGGCATTTGCCATTGCTTCTTGTAAACCGCGCCAACTAATTTGACGTAACAAATGAGGTTTAGTCCAAATTAAGTTACCATTACTAGTAACTGCACCAATAGCGAGTTCTGGATGACTGGGGGTAGTGATTTTTTTAGCAACAATTACATCTAAAGGGCAATTTAACTTCTCTGCTACGGGTAAAGCAACAGGAATACCCCCCCGTGGAAGAGCATAGACAATTATAGGTAGATCGATAATCCTGCTTTCAAGTTGTTCGATATGCAGACTGACTAGCTGAGCTAATTGTTTGCCAGCATCGGCGCGATCGCGAAAGATAATAGAGGAAGTCATCCGCTTCTTTTTCCTTGTCTTAAAGCCGATTCTATTTTTATAATAGGAGACTAAACTTAACTCAAACTCTACCAAATTCTTTTTGACACAAAAATAAAGAATAACTAGCAAAATGGAAACGACCGAACTGAAAAGAGAAATAGATACTATCTCGTCACGCCTGGGTAAAACCCAGGAGTATCTTTGACCCGCCTGCATTATCTGCTAAAATTCAAGACTTAGAACAGCTAGCTAGCCAACCAGATTTTTGGGATAACCAGGAAATAGCGCAAAACACCCTTCAGGAGTTGAATGAGCTTAAATCTAATTTAGAACAGTATCGCCAATGGGAAACAAGTTTAGAAGATACTAAGGCGATCGCCGAATTATTAGAATTAGAAGAAGATGAAGCTCTAGCAACAGAAGCTCAAAACAATCTTACTAGTCTTGAGCAAGAGTTAGATCGCTGGGAACTAGAACAACTTTTATCTGGTACTTACGATGCTAAAGGGGCAATATTAACTATCAATGCAGGTGCTGGCGGTACAGATGCCCAAGACTGGGCGGAAATGTTGTTAAGAATGTATACTCGTTGGGCAGAGCAACAAGGTTATCAAGCTAAATTAACCGAAGAATCTCCAGGAGAAGAAGCAGGAATTAAATCCGCTACCCTAGAAATAGAAGGGCGTTACGCCTTTGGCTATCTCAAAGCAGAAAAAGGAACTCACCGACTAGTCAGAATTTCTCCCTTTAACGCCAACGGCAAACGGCAAACTAGTTTTGCGGGAGTAGAGGTAATGCCAATATTGGGCAATGAAGCAATTAATCTCGAAATTCCCGAAAAAGACTTAGAAATAACCACTTCTCGCTCTGGGGGTAAAGGAGGACAAAATGTAAATAAGGTAGAAACAGCAGTACGCATCGTTCATTTACCTACAGGAATTGCCGTGCGTTGTACTCAAGAACGCTCTCAACTGCAAAATAAAGAAAAAGCTCTTGCTTTACTCAAGGCTAAGTTATTAGTTATTGCTCAAGAGCAAAGAGCGCAAGCAATTGCCGAAATTCGTGGAGATATGGTAGAAGCTGCTTGGGGTAATCAGATTCGTAACTATGTATTTCATCCCTATCAAATGGTCAAAGATGTACGGACAGAAGTAGAAACCACAGCTATTGATGATGTAATGGATGGTAAGTTGAATCCATTTATCGAAGCCTATTTACGCCAAGAAACCCAGTTAGTTTAAACTTGTCAATGCTGTTTTCTCGATCGCCGAGTTCCTAGCTACTATAAACTTCTAATTAAGCTTATAGCTTAAGGCTTAAAGCTTATAGCTGGGGCGATCGCCCCTTTATCCCGAACTCAGGTTATTTAGCATCAGCAAAACTCAGCAGCCTATATCAAAAATACCCAACAAACCTGTATAGGAGCATTGCTCTAGAATATGGCAAAATAAACAGGTTAGATTTTAAAAGCGCGATCGAGTTATTCAAAGTTCTATGGCTAAATTTGTATTTATTACTGGTGGGGTAGTTTCCAGTATTGGTAAGGGTATTGTAGCAGCGAGTTTGGGCAGATTGTTAAAGTCTCGCGATTATTCCGTTTCCATTCTTAAACTAGACCCTTATATTAATGTCGATCCAGGGACGATGAGTCCTTTTCAGCATGGAGAAGTATTTGTTACCGATGATGGGGCAGAAACCGATTTAGATTTGGGACATTATGAAAGGTTCACCGATACCTCTATGTCTCGCCTCAACAGCGTTACTACAGGCTCGATTTATCAGGCAGTAATCAATAAAGAAAGACGGGGTGATTACCAAGGGGGAACGGTACAAGTTATTCCTCATATTACTAACGAAATTAAAGAAAGAATCCATCGAGTAGCTAGAAATACGAGTTCTGATATAGTAATTACAGAAATTGGGGGAACAGTAGGAGATATCGAGTCTTTGCCCTTTTTAGAAGCAATTCGTCAGTTTCGTAAAGATGTCGGACGGAATAATGTAGTTTATATGCACGTTACCCTAATTCCCTGGATTAGTGCAGCAGGGGAAATGAAAACCAAACCGACACAGCATTCGGTTAAAGAATTACGTTCTATTGGGATTCAACCCGATGTTTTAGTATGTAGGAGCGATCGACCCCTTAAAGCGGGAATTAAAGAAAAAATCTCGGAATTTTGCGATGTCCCCGTAGAATCGGTAGTTACTTCCCGCGATGCTAACAGCATTTACGAAGTACCACTAATTTTAGAAAAAGAAGGATTAGCACAACAAACTTTAGAACTCTTACAACTCGAACAAAGAGAACCTAATTTAGAAGGATGGCGCAATCTGGTTAAGCGGATGAACTTACCCCGTAAGCAAATAAATATTGCTATTGTTGGTAAGTACGTACAATTGACAGATGCTTATCTTTCCGTCGTCGAAGCCTTAGAACACGCAGCGATCGCTACAGATAGTGAAGTTAAACTTTGTTGGATTAATGCCGAAGATATTGAGGCGCATGGGGCAAGGAAATATTTAGCCAAAGTAAGTGGAGTTATTGTACCTGGAGGCTTTGGGGTTCGCGGTGTCGATGGAAAAGTTATGGCGATCGAATATGCTCGTCAACAAAGAGTTCCTTTCCTGGGTTTATGCCTGGGTATGCAATGCTCTGTAATCGAATGGGCGAGAAATGTCGCTCACTTAGAAGATGCTAATAGTTCTGAATTTGCCCCAGATTCTCCCAATCCCGTAATTAATCTCCTTCCCGAACAACATGATGTTGTAGACTTGGGCGGTACAATGCGCTTGGGACTATATCCCTGTCGTCTCCAAAAAGACACTTTAGCATTTTCCCTCTATCAACAAGAAGTAGTCTACGAACGTCATCGTCACCGTTATGAGTTTAACAATGCCTTTCGTAACTTACTTTTAGAAACAGGTTATCAAATTAGTGGCACATCTCCCGATAGTCGTCTAGTAGAAATTATCGAACTAAAAGAGCATCCCTTTTTTATTGCAACTCAATTCCATCCAGAATTTCGTTCTCGTCCTAGTACTCCTCATCCTCTCTTTCTCGGCTTTGTTAAAGCAGTTTTGGCTAAAAATAATGCTGCCGAGAGGGAAAACTGCCATAATAATCATCAGATTAAAGAAACCGAGCCAATAGGAACAGGCAATGGGGGATAACTACTAGATAATAACTAATAGCTAATAGCTAATAACTAATAACTAAATGAATATATGTCCGAAAAACGTATTACTATCGCGACGGCTAATCTAGTTCTCGTTGTTGCCACTATTCTGTTGTTATTAATTTTATGGCAATTAAGGAGCTTAATTATTGTTTTAATGATTGCTGTAGTGATCGCAGCTACCCTAGCACCAATTATTGCTGTAGCTCAAAAACTAGGAATACCTCGCTGGTTGGCAACGATTTTAGTTTATCTGGGTTTGATTGCTATTTTAACTGGATTGGTCTTTTTGATTGGCCCTACAGTAGTAGAACAAATTCAAAGACTGATCCGCAAATTGCCATCTTATCTAGAAACAGTGCGATCGCTCATAGATCATTTGGCGATGCGTTTTGGGATGGCAGAACCAGGAAAAACAAGCATAATCAGTCAGTTACTCGATCCTCAAGCCTTAACTAACTGGATAATTCGCTCCAGTCAAAAACTCGTGATTGGTAGTTATTATGTAGTGACTAAAGGTATCATTGGTAATGTTTTTGGTTTATTGTTGGCTTTTATTGTCTCTGGTTATATGCTGTCTGGTTCGGATAAACTGCTCAGAGACATCCTTAATCTTTTCCCCTATCCTTGGAATGAACGTTTAGCCAAGCAAATCAAACCAGTAAGTCAAAGAATGGGGGGTTACATTCAGGGACGTATTTTAGTTTCGGCGATTTTAGCGATCGCCATTAGTATTGGTTTGGGGTTTTTAGGATTATCAGAACTAGCCCTGGGTTTGGGGGTAATTGCTGGCTTTACTAATCTTATTCCCTTTTTTGGCCCTGTCTTGGGTTCAATTCCTGCTCTAATAGTAGCTACGGCTCAAGGAGGTTGGACTTTTTTGTGGGTGCTACTCTTGTTTGTCGTAATTCAGAATATTGAAACTTATCTCCTCGATCCTGTTTTAGTTGGCTCTTCTGTTAAAATTCATCCCCTCTATCAACTTTTAGCCGTACTGGGGGGAGCGCAAGTACTCGGAATTATTGGGGCGTTAATCGTTCCCCCTTGGGTAGCAGGTTCATCTTTATTAATAGACACTCTCTATACTCAACCCAAATTATTGACAGAAGGTAAAATGCTAGAAATTAACAACGCACAGGTCGAAGTTACTTCGCCTTGAGAAGGCGAAGCAACTTCGACTTCGTCAAAGTCGAGCGTGTTACTCAACCTAAATTGTTTGATAAAGTCTCATGGAACAGGAAAAGCCAGACTGGCTCAGATTACATAAAGCTTTATCTGTAGAAGCGGAACGAGGTTTTAGCGATCTCATGGGCAATCGATATCGCTTTAGTGAGTTTTTGTGTCTTAGCTTGGGGAAACCCCCTTCGACTATACCCCAGTCAGAACGTTCTCGTTGGCAAACTATGGCCAATAAATTTGCTAGCTATTCCCAACTAGACTCTCAGCAAAGACAAACTCTAGTAACCGATGCCCGTAATTTTTTACACCATCAACGCAAAATCTTAGAAACACCAAACACACCAGCAAAACCGAATTTACCAAAAACCAGTGCGTTAAGTTCTTTTCAATCTACAAGTTATGGTACTCGCCCCATCACTTTAGACCAACCCCTATCTCAAGTTATCGATATCGGGCGTAAAAGTGTTTATTTAGAACGTTTGGGTTTATATACAGTTAGAGACTTACTATTTTATTATCCTCGCGAACATCTAGATTATGCTCGCCAAAGAAATATAGTAGATTTAGACGCAGGAGAAACAGTTACGATCGTGGGGTCGATCAAAAGCTGTAAGTGTTTTAGTAGTCCCAAAAATAAGAAACTGACTATCTTTGAGCTAGTGGTAAGAGATGGTACTGGCAGAATTAAGCTCAATCATTTCTTTTCTGGTACGCGCTTTAACAATCGTGGTTGGCAAGAAAGATATAAGCGGAAATATCCAGTTGGGGCAGTCGTTGCTGCTTCTGGATTAGTCAAACAAACTAAATATGGCGTAACCCTAGAAAAACCAGAAATTGAAGTCCTCGATAGTCCTGGGGCTAGGATAGATTCGATTAAAATCGGGCGAATTTTGCCAGTTTATGGATTAACTGAAGGCGTAACTGCCGATATAGTCAGAAAAGCAGTAATTGCTGTTTTACCCGCAGTAAAACAAATTAAAGACCCACTTATCGCCGATCTCCGCAAACAATATGGATTGGTACAATTAAAAGAAGCGATCGCCAATATTCATTTCCCTACAGACCATAATATTCTCGCCCATGCCAGACGCAGATCGATCTTTGATGAATTTTTCTATCTTCAGTTAGGTTTTCTCCAACGCCGTCAAAAACACAAACAAAACCAACAAAGTGCTAGTTTTGTTCCTACTGGCAAATTAATCGATCGATTTGGGCAATTAATCCCGTTTCCGTTAACTAATGCTCAAAAAAGAGTTGTTAACGAGATTTTGCAAGACTTACAATCTTCTACCCCTATGAATCGTCTGGTACAAGGAGATGTGGGTTCGGGAAAAACCATAGTAGCGGTATTTGCCATCTTAGCTGCGATTCAATCTGGTTATCAAGCAGCACTAATGGCACCAACCGAAGTACTCGCAGAACAACATTATCGTAAATTAGTTAGTTGGTTTAATTTACTGCATCTACCAGTAGAGTTACTGACAGGTTCGACTAAAACCGCTAAACGAAGAGAAATTCATAGTATGTTAGCAACAGGAGAACTGCCCCTATTAGTAGGAACTCATGCTTTAATTCAAGACCCCGTTAAGTTTCACAGATTGGGTTTAGTCGCTATAGACGAGCAACATCGCTTTGGAGTCGAGCAAAGAGCGCGGTTACTTGCTAAAGGACAATCTCCCCACGTCCTAACTCTGACAGCAACTCCCATTCCTCGGACTCTTGCTCTTACTCTTCACGGAGATTTAGATGTCAGTCAAATAGATGAATTACCGCCAGGCAGACAGGCAATTCAAACCATGATGGTTACGAGTAAGGAACGTCCTAAAGTATACGATCTCATTCGTCGTGAAATTGCTCAAGGAAGACAGACCTATATTATTTTCCCTTTAGTGGAAGAATCAGAAAAACTCGATGTCCGTGCTGCTGTAGAAGAACATAAAAGACTATCTGAAGTTATCTTCCCAGAATTTTCGATCGGACTACTTCACGGACGCATGAATTCTACTGATAAAGATAAAGCTTTAAATGATTTTCGGGATAATCTAACTCAAATAATTGTTTCTACTACCGTTATAGAAGTAGGTGTAGATGTACCCAACGCGACGGTAATGTTAATTGAAAATGCAGAGCGTTTTGGCTTATCCCAACTACATCAGCTTAGAGGGAGGGTCGGTAGAAGCTCTCATAAATCTTACTGTTTCTTAATGAGTAGTAGCAAAAGTCAAGATGCCAAGCAACGTTTGGGAGTTTTAGAACAGTCTCAAGATGGCTTTTTTATTTCGGAGATGGATATGCGTTTTCGAGGCCCTGGAGAAGTATTGGGTAAAAGACAATCTGGACTACCTGATTTTGCCCTAGCGAGTTTAGTAGAAGATCGAGAAGTTCTTAATTTGGCTAGAGATGCAGCAGAAAAAATCATCTTAGCTGATGCAACTTTAGCTAATTTCCCAGGATTACAAAAAGAATTAAAAATTCGCTATCAAAAAATATTAGGGGGAGTTTTGACTTGATTTATTGCATATATAGTATTAATTGTATGTATAGTATTACAAAATTGGGTTAGGACAAAATCTAAAGTTGTTGAGTTAATGATAATAGCTGATTAAAAGACTCGGTAAGGGCGTTAGTATATTCCGAAATTTGATTGGCAAGGTTAACAATTTGAGAAATAGATTCTCCTGTAGATTTAGCAATTGTAATTTGTTGTTGACTTGCTTGGGTAAATTGTTGGAGAATACGATCGACTTCAGCATTAAGAGGCATAATCTGCCTCAACTTGACTTTGCTATCTTGGACTAGTTCGGTACTTTCAATTGCTCGCTCGATCGCTGAATCCATGGCTATCTTACTTCGATCGACCTTTGTATCGATTACTGAGAGTAGCGGATTAATTTGCGCGCTGGCTTTATATAATTCTTGGGCATCTAAAAGTAATTTATCTGTAAGCTTAATCATAGATTCTTGCTGCCCACTTTCAAGCCTACCAATAGCAATAGTAATATTCAAAGACTGTTGGACGATCTGTTTAACTAAGTTCTGAATTAATTGGATCGTATCTATCATCCCTTGAGAAGAATAGCTCAAGTGATTCATTTGGTCACTAGCTTCTCGAACAAATTCTTGAAGGTTAGCAATATTATTTGAGGTAAGATTAATACTTTGATTAATGGCTCGTAATTTTAAGTTTTGTTGATATTTTTGCTGTTTTGCTCGTTCAAAGTTAACGTCTTGATTTTTGACAATATCGCTAATTTTGTCAATTTGTTTGAGAACATCGAGTAAACCTTCTGATTCACTGAGGGTAGATTGAGTCAGATTTTCATAGATATTAGTACTATTAGACAAAAGAGCAATTAATTGTTGTTTAAATGCTGCTTTTTGTCGCTCGTGCTGACTAAAAATATAATCTGCTGCTTGAGAAGATTGTTCTAATTGCCGAAGTAACCGAGCATTATCTAAAGCAAAGCCAACTTGAGTAGATATCTGAGTCACCCAACGAATTTCATATTGTTTCCATTCACGGGGATGAGAACATTGGTGGGCTACTAACAAACCAAAAATTTTACCTTCATTAAGAATTGGTGTAACTAAATTAGCTTTTACTTCTAATTCTTCTAGCTGTTCGAGATAACAAGGTGCTAATTCTGCATTATAAATATTATCTATTGCTCTAACTCGACCATTTTGATATTGTTCGAGATATTTCGTTTCAAAACAGGGATCATTAATTACTCTACCTAAAGTCTTTGTCCAGCCGATAGCAACGGATTCGGCAATAACCTCGCCGTAGGCATCCTGATTTAAACCATAAAGCAATACTCGATCGCATTCTAATACCCGACGCACTTCTTCAACGGCAGTTTCTAAAATATCTTTTTTGGTAATAGATTGATGGATGTATTGTACTGCCTGAATAAAAAATTCTGTCCATTCTACTTCTGTTTGCGATCGCTCTTTTAATAAATCTCTTTCTGCTATGATTTGAGTACGTTCTAGTTCTAATCCAACTTGACTTGCTAGTTCTTTAGAAAAGTCTATTTCTGCCAATTCCCAATTATGAGATTCCCCACAATAATGGGCTACTAATAAACCAAAAAGTTTACCTTCCACCAAAAGTGGTACAACTAAGCTAGCTTTGACTTGTAGTTGAGTTAATTGTTTGAGTTGAGTTTCGCTTAATTTTGCTGGGTCGATCTGATTATTTGCTCTAACCAAACCTAATTCATACTGTTGGCGATCTTGACTTTCTTGACAAAAGTCTTCCATAATTACACCTACAGCTTTCGTCCATCCTGGAGCAATAGATTCGGCAATTACTTGGGCGTAAGATTCTTTGGTGAGACTATAGACAATTACGCGATCGCAATCTAAAATACGACGAGCTTCTTTAGTGGTTTTATTTAGCAAATCTGACTGTGACTTACTCTGACGCAGATAGGTAATTAATTCTGGCAATAGTTTTTGCCATTCTAGTTGACTCTTGATTTGTCCTGACTGACTCGAATTTGTTGGTACTCGATCTCGATCGAGAACTAAGCCTACTTGGAGAGCAACTTGACTTAGCCAACGAATCTCATACTGTTTCCATTGGCGAGGCTCAGAACATTGATGAGCTATTAGTAAACCAAAAACTCGCTCTTTAATTAAAATTGGAGCGACGAGATTGGCTTTAACTTCGAGTTGTTCTAACTGTTCTAGATAACATTCTGTTAATTTGGCAGTGTAGATATTATCGATTGCCTTGACTCTGCCTTGGCGATACTTTTCCAGGTATCTGGCTTCAAAACAGGGGTCGGAGATGATTTTACCGAAAGATTTTGTCCATCCTGGAGCAATAGATTCGGCAATTATTTCTTCTTGCCGTGCTTGGTTAAGTCCATAAACAATTACGCGATCGCAATTTACAATACGACGCACTTCTTTTACTGTAGTCTTTAAAACATCTTGAGTTTGTTGTCCTCGATAAATAGGGGAAATCGATTCGAGAAAAAACTGAGTCCATTCTGCTTCCTTTTCTACTTGTAGTTGCCATTCTGCTTTTTCTCGAATCAGTTGAACTCGCTCTAAAGCTAAGCGAACTATCGTACTAATTTGCTCTAAACAGTTAATTTCGGCTTGTCGCCATTGACGAGTTGTGGAACATTGATGAGCGACGAACAAACCTAATAATTGACGGGATTGAACGATTGGCACGATCGACATAGCTTTAATTTGTAGCTTTTGCAATGGCTCGATCTGCTCTGGCTCTAACTCTAAGTCATTAATGTTATCGATGGCTTGATAATTTCCCTGTTGATAGCTCGCTAGATATTGAGGTGCTAAATATGGGTCTTCGATTACTTGACCTAAAAGGGGATTCCAAATCGGTTTAACTGCTTCGGCAATCACTTTACCAGGAGATGAAGCAGAAGCTCCATAAACGATTAGGCGATCGCAATTAAGTAATTTCAGAGCCTCTGTTGCTGCTATCGTAAATATTGTTGACTGCTTGAGAGTATGATTATTAGCTTGACTTACTTGTTCTAAATTAAATAACTTTTCGAGCAATTTCAGAGAATTCCAACCAATGAGTTCATTCTGTTCGACTTGTTTTCTTTTTTCCTTGTTGTTTTGCTCTGGTTTAAAATCTGTATCCATCAGTATCTGCTTCTCAAACAAGTAAATTTAGATTGTTTTTCCCATACTTGACGGGATAGTTAGAGAATTCGCTCCCTCGAAATCAACCCCATAAATATCTGGTCGCTCTTTAAGCTATTAGAGTTTAAGACTCTTTATCAATTCTCAATCTTTATTTAGTTTATCTTTGATACATATTGATAAGTATAAATTTTTACCCAATTTAGCCGTCTCACTCCGCTAATTTTGTTTAAATTTGTCATTAATTGAATCTTCTACTTGTAATAGTTTTTGAGAAGTATTATTTATTTGTTGAATTTTTGCCATGGTTTCTGCTAGTTTTGCTTGAACTACAGCAATATCTTCGTCTATTTCGAGAAAATTAGTGCCAATAGGAATAATTTCTACTGGCAGCTTTTCGGTCTCACTCGAAGCGATGGCTATCGGTTGTTGAGATTGTTCGAGCATTTTGGCATTAGATAATGCAGAACCTACTTGTTTGGCTATTTGAGTCAGCCAGTGAATTTCTTGGGGTTGCCAAGAGCGTGGTGCAGAACATTGGTGAGCGATCAGTAAGCCAAATAATTTTTGTTTATGCAAGATAGGTGTAACTAGATTAGCTTTGACTTCCAATCTTTCTAGTTGTCCTATATAACATTCGCTCAATTTAGCTTCGTAAATATTATCTGTTGCTTTAACCCGACCATCACTATATTTTTTGATATATTCGATGGAAAAACAGGGATCGTCAAAGATTTGACCGATGGCTCTCGTCCAACCAGCAGCTACTGATTCTTCGATCGCCATGCCATAGCTTTCTCGATCGAGACTATATACTAAAACTCGATCGCATTTGAGTACCTGACGTACTTGTTCTACTGTGACCTGGAGAATATCTTTTTCTTGCAGAGATTCGAGAATGTATTCTACTGTATCGCTATATAATTTTGTCCATTCTGCTTCGGTTTCTAATTGTTTGAGTAAATTCTGCTTATCTTTTAGCAGTTTGGCATTACCAATAGCTAAACCAACTCGATCGGCGATTTGAGTTACCCATTTAATTTCATGCTCTTGCCAAGTGCGGGGTGCAGAACATTGATGAAGGATCAGCAATCCGAATATTCGCTCGTTATAAACAATTGGGGCAACTAAATTAGCTTTGACTTCTAGTTGTGCTAGTTGTTCGAGATAACATTCGCTTAATTTTGCCTCTTGAAGATTATCTATTGCTTTTACTCGTCCTTCGCTATAAGCCTGAATATATCGAGAAGCAAAACAAGGATCTTCGATGGTAATACCTAAAGTCCTACTCCAACCACTAGCTACCGATTCGGCTACTATCGACCCTAAATTATCTCGATCGAGACTATAGATTACCACGCGATCGGCTTTTATTGCTTGACGCACTTTTTCTACGGCAACATTGCAAATATCTTCTTCTGTGGAAGACTGACCCAAATGTTTAATAGTTTCGTTTGATAACTGCGTCCAATATTCTTCTGTTTTGGTCTGTCTCAGCGTCTTAGTAGCATCAGCCAAGATCCGAGCATTATTGAGGGCAAAGCCTACTCTTGTGGCTAACTCGGTTAAAAATTGCTGTTCTTCTACTTGCCAATGATAGGGATAGGTGCAGTGATGGGCTGCTAATATGGCAAAAAACTCTTGGTTATAACTAATGGGTACGACTAAATTAGCTTTGACTCCTAACTGCTCTAGCTGGGTAATATATGAGGAGGGTAATTTAGCAAAATTAATATCCTCAAAAGCCCAGAAACCTTGACTATCTTTGGTGGTAATATTTTTAAGTTCAAAAGATGGGTTGGCAAGAATTTGACCATTAGCTCTTGGTTGCCCTGGAGTTACCGCCTCAGCAACGATTTTCCCGTAATTATTTTGGCTAAGGCTATAGATAATAACTCGATCGCATTCTAAGATTTTTTGCGTTTCTTCGACAGTAGCTTCTAAAATCTCTGAAGTATCTAAAGGCTGACTGAAATATTGAATAAATTCTTGAAATAATTGTCTTTTTTGTTCTTTTCGTTTTTGCGCTTCTTGTTCTGCTTGTCGCTCGTTCCAACGAGTAATCCGAATAGTCCAGAAAGCCGTCATTGTACCCACAATTAAGGCTGTTGTGCCTGTAGAAATTAACACTATTGTTAGGGTTAAATTTCTTGTAGCTAATTGATTTTCCGTAATTTCACTGGTATTTTCTCCTTTAGCACGAATTTCTTGTTTATTTACACCGTGACTATCAAAATAATAATTGGCAATACCTACAGATAATACTGGGAGTGAAACCATGGCAATAGCCAAAGCAGCAGTCATCTTACCGCCCAAAGTTTTTTTAGGTTCATAATTAGAGCGAAATTTACTAATAGATGGCCTGTGGGGTATGTTGCTATCGACATCAGGTAGATAATTATTATTCATTGAGGTCTTGTTAGTCACAATTCATACTTATGAAGTAAGTATTTTTACTAAATATTTTACTTCTAATTTTAAATGTGAATTAAAAATACAAATTTTATGGGAGCTTGAAAATTGTTTTGAAACTTATTGGATGAGCGTGGGCATTCACTCGATCGACAATCTTTTACCTACTCGGTGCAATAAATTGACACGGATTCGGGGCTACGAACAGAGATGGCTGTGGCGGGACAGTCTTACATCTCCTAACCCCAGAGTTGAAGCCCCAACTCTTAAGATATTGACCGAGCTATGTAAGTTTTTTAGACAGGTTCAACTCCTGTACCCTGGATTTTATTTATTTGGTAGATATTGCCTCTTTGAGTTGCTGGCAAAATTCAGCGATATCTTTTAAACCTTCTTCAGGAGTACCTTGGGCAAGCCGTTTGACAAAAGCACTACCCACAATAACTGCATCTGCTCCCCAGTCTTTAACTTGTTTGGCTTGTTCGGGACTAGATATCCCAAAACCAACCCCAACAGGTTTATCGGTACTATTATGCAACTCGGATAATAATTCTGCCACTCCACTAGCTACCTGAGTACGCATTCCCGTAACCCCAGTAACAGAAACCAAATAAATAAAGCCTTGAGAGCGATCGGCGATCGCTTTGATCCGCTCGATCGGACTTGTTGGTGCAACTAGTAAAGTTACTTCTATACCAATTTCTTTGGCAGGAGCGAGTAAGATATCAGCTTCTTCTAAAGGTAAGTCAGGAACAACCAACCCTTGTAACCCTACTTGTTTAATTTCAGTTAAAAAAGATTTAATACCCCGATGAAAAATAGGATTATAATAAGTAAATAAAATGATAGGAGTATCTATTTCCTGTCTGACTTTTTTGACAACTTCTAAGACATCTTCTAACTTAACATTGCGTTTTAAGGCTCTAGTTGCTGCTGCTTGGATTGTCGGACCATCTGCCAGAGGATCGGAGTAAGGAACACCTAATTCAATAATATCTGCCCCATTTTGAGCTAAAACTTTTAAGGCTTTAGCAGTTGTCTCTAGATCGGGATCGCCAGCCGTAATAAAAGGAATCAAAGCACATTGAGCATCAGCCTTAAGTGATTTAAAGCGATCGGCAACAGAATTCACGTTTTTTTTACTCCTATCAATAACTTTTGTAGAGCGAATGACCAAAAAAAAGCAACTAGATTGTTGCTTTTAGATAGATAGTCACAGCTTATTCTGATGTCAAACAAAAAAATAGTCCGTGACTTTTAATTAATCTAATATCTTCTCATAGTTGAGTTTTAATCATAAACTCAATCTAGGAATTTTGGTCTATTTGAGCTTGTTTTTCCGCTTCTATCTCTGCTTGTAACTTAGCTATCTCTTCTGGAGTCATTTCATCTAAGCGTTTTTGTAACACAGCCTCTTCATAGTCTTCTAGCTGACGATTGTAGGTCATATTTTTAGTAGACACGCGGAATAAATAGGTTGATAGCCAGACAATTAATCCTGCCACCAGTAGAGCTTGAGTCCAAATTCCCGCAGAAATACCATCAAATCCGACTAACTGGAAAATTAAATAGGTTCCTCCACCAGCAATGAAAATACCTAGGGTAATACCAAGAGCATCAATTCTACGCATTTTGATCGACTAAGCTTCTAACTTGCGACGTTTAGGGCGAAAATTAAGAATCGGACTTAACAATAACATTCCAGGGAAGCACAAAAATACCATAAAATAAACCAATAATCTTTCTACAGAACTAGCGACGTACCAGCGAGTTTTTAGATAAAAATAAATTAAGGCAGGTAAAACAATTAAGTAAGTTACACTTAAGCCCAAATATAATAGGGCAGTAATCAGAGTGTCTGTTTCTAATGTACTTATGAAAGCATTTATATCTTGCATCATGTTAGTCTTTTAGTCGATACTACTTATTTTTAATTAAAACTTCAGCATCCTCGTGTTGCCATCAAACCCAAGGAAATCAAGAATGAATAACTCATCCTAGTTATTTTAGCGTCAAGTGATATAGAAACGGAAAACGCCATCTTTGATTTTTTACCAATTAAAAGTGTTGCAATATACGAAATATACTGTATGATAGACTAGTCAAAAAAAATAAAGCCCTTGTGAGCAAACGAGGGGGTGTGGCGGAATGGTAGACGCTGCGGACTTAAAATCCGTTTCTGGTTATACAGAGTAAGAGTTCAAGTCTCTTCACCCCCATATTTTAGGTAAACCAAGAAAAACTTGAACACAATTTTACCGTTCGTAGTATTTAACTTAGGTCTTTTATTTTGTGAACCTGAAGACCTACCAGAAATCTTTTGTACAGAAGTTTCTAAGCTAGTTAACCGCTTATTAACACCTTCAATCTCTTTGTCAATAACCTTGATTTCGCCTTTAATTTCAGACATTTCTAGCTTTAGTTCATTAAAGCGATCGGCTAATAAATTCCTTTAGCTCTTGAATATCTGTACCTGATGAGGTTGTCATTGCTATACTCCTATTGAGGAGGAGATCGAAACTCTCAAAGATATCTTGTTTCGCTTCGATACTGACAATGCGGAGATTTTCTCTCAACAAATCAGTGAAATACAAGACCGAAAACAAGTAAGAGAAATTAAGAAAGCTCTTGGTAATGCTAGAGAATTGTATAACTTAATCCGAGCTTCTGGTAAATATGACTTGCTCAAACAGATTGATTTTCAGAAACTTAATAAGCTGTATCGAGAAACCAGTAACCACTTGGATTTACTTAACCTCAAAGAAAATATCGAAAACAGCAATGACACTACTAACTTGCTCAATTTAGCTTTAGAAGATGTTGTATTTATGTTTACGGTTTGGGTAATGACGGTAATGAGTTTAAAATTATCACCCAAGTATTTTTGTATAAATTTCTCAATGACAAATTTGCTTACCAAGTAAAACAGATAGATGATAATTTGGCTCAAGCTGAAAAGTGGGAGCAAGAAATCAATAAACTGAGTGAAGAAGAATTTGAGTTTCTACAAGAACAATTACCACCCAATACAGCTAAATTCAAGCCAGAACATTTTATTTCTTATTTAGCACAACAACAGGATAAGCCAGATTTTGCCAAGCTATTTGATAATACTCTTAAAGATATTGCGATCGCAAATAATGATATTTTCGCAGTTAAAACTGATGGTGGTGCTAAAGTTACATTATTCGATCGCGTTAGTGAATTTATTACCGATACTAGCAAGCGCGATGATTTTTGTAGAGCTTTAATTAACAAACTGATTGGGTTTAGTTTCGAGCATATCTTTACTCAGAAATATGATTTTTATGCAGTTATCTTTGAATATCTGATTAAAGACTATAACAAAGACGGTGGTGGTAAATATGCGGAATACTATACGCCCCATACTGTAGCAAAGATTATGGCAGCAATTTTAGTACCCAGAGAGCAACAAGGCAAAATTAAAAGCGTTACTTGTTATGACCCCTCCGCAGGTTCGGGTACGTTATTAATGAATATAGCTCATGCTATTGGTACAATATGGGTAATAAATATATTACTAAAGGTGGCATAGATGTTAGTTTAGAAGGAATTAAAGATGCTTCGTTAAAGCTCTATCCTAAAGGAACTGTATTACTTAGTTCGAGGGCACCCATTGGTTATATGGCTATTGCTAGGAATGAAGTAACAACAAATCAGGGGTTTAAATCTTTTGTACCGAATAAAGGATTTTCTACTGAGTTTGTTTTCTATACAGTTAAAAACTCAATGAAAGCAATAATTCAGTATTCATCTGGTTCTACTTTTAAAGAAATTTCCAAAACAGTATTAAACACTGTTAAAGTTTGCTTACCGTCAAAAGTCATCGCTGATAAATATACAAAACAGGTAAAATCAGTTTTTGCAAGACAAGATTTACTAGAAAAAGAAAACCAAAAACTTACTCAACTCCGTGATTGGCTACTACCTATGCTAATGAATGGTCAAGTGACAGTCAAATAACCCGCTTCCCGCTTTCCTCAAATAAACATCTCAAAAATACTAATTTTAAACTAAATACGATAAATTAAAACTTACAATTAATTTTTAAATTACTCACTAAAATATTGCCCAAACCCCGAAAATATTTTTGAAACAATAAAGCAACAGATATATTAGCTGCATGACACACTGGAATTAATAAATTAATTAAATTCAATGGCTTATCGTAATGCTGAGTAAAAGTTATTTTTAATTGCTCAATAATCTTTCCTAACACAATAAACTTAGTTAAATCCCGATCGACCACTCTCTCAAAACAACAATGAATTAACTGAAGCTTTCCCATTACATCAGATAGAGTAGGCTGATAATTCAAACTAGGAATAACTGCAATTAAATTTCCAATTTCCCTAATATTTATCAGTAACTAATTATTTGTCATCGGCAAAAAATCAATGTCGTCGTAACATTTTAAATATCATCGATCGCAAATTCGCTGATATACTTCTCAGAGGACATCTGAAAAGTTATCGTTTTTACATTAAAGTTTTCGGTTTTGCCCCCCAGCCCCCCAATTCTGGGTAGGGCTGTTTCATTCTCGTAAAAGATCAATGGTGAGATAGGGAAGTAGGGTTTTAGGGGGAATTTTTCACACAAACGATCTAGATTTGGACATTACTGATGAATTAATAATTGCCGTCAGTTAACGAATTATCGATTGTTCCAGCTACTCTAGG
>JBFRWK010000285.1:0-4697 GCA_051439545.1 Xenococcaceae cyanobacterium
GTTTGGGTAGATGGTCGAAAATGGTCGATTAAGTTGAACGATTCACAAAAACACATTTTGCGCTTCCTCGGTTCAGCCTGTCAAAAATATTATTTCCTCTGTTAAGAAACCTGCTGAATGTAGGCTATTTCCGACCTTGTTCCTGTTCGGGATAAGTTGACGGTCGATAAAGCTGTAAGATTAATTATAGAAAAAGTTGAGTGTAATTAATCAGTCATCGCTAGAGTAGCGAAATTTTTATAGCTTTATGGAAAATAATAAACTTCATAAGCTCGCATTTATCTAATTTACTTTGAGCAAATCAAGCTTTTTTTCTAACAAGTCTATTAGCTCTTGTCGTTGTTCTGGAGAATAGTTTTTGATAGTTTCTTCTGTAATTTTAGCTGTAGCTTTGATTACGCTACTATAGCTTTTATTTTCATTACTTCGAGATTCAGATAAATCGTTAATTTTTGTTTTTAATTCAGATTCTGACCAACTATTTTTAATAGTTTGAGCGAGCAATTTTGATTGTGTTTTACGCTCGATGACTTTATCGAGTAAAATTGCTTGAGGACATCCCAGACCTTTTTCCCTAACAGCTTTTTTCAGCTGATCTGAGAGAAAAACAGTTGGCATCACTTTACGATAAAACGAGGCGATATTTTCAATTTGCCAACTATAAAAAAATTCTAATACTTGTCTTTCTTCATCTGACAAATAGTTTAATTTAGCTAAAGCAGATAATCGCTCCTGTGCTGGTTTATTTTTTAAGGAATTATAAATTTCTTGAAACCCTGGTATTTTTGGCAGTTTATTTTTGATCTTACCAAGAATTTGCTTGAACTTTAAATTTTGTGCTACAACCTGAGAGCCTTGACCTGCTTTTATTTCTCGCTCGGACAAATTCAAGGGTACTGATTTTCTAAGTTCTCTAAATAAGGCTTCTGCTTTATCTAGAGAGTTTAAATGCACTGCATGAAGATGATGAATAAGAGATCTCTTGTGAGCTTCATCTAAATTTTCTTTGACAGGAGTAATAACTGACTCTAAATATTCCCAATCAGTATGACCTCGCTCGACAAGTAAAGAGGCAGATCTCCAAGTCAATTCTCCATCTTCAATCCCATACTTTCCTGCTTCAGCCAGGGGAATTAGAATTAGGCTTTTACGTTGTCCATTATCTAAAAGAGTTTGGCTTCTTTGCTCAATGTGGATTGGTAAAATAGTCTTTCGACATTGGTCGCTAGGCTGCATATCATTAATATGAATCTTTAACTTACCATCCTTATTTTCTAGTTCAGAACGTATTTTTTCTAAAGATTGTTCTCGAACTTCTCCCGAACTGTTTCTAGCTTGTTCTAATTGAGCTTGTAATTGAGAAATTTCTTGTTTTAATTTGACGTTTTCTTGAAAAATTACTGTGGACTCGGTTGCTTTTTGAAAATTTTCTTGAGTTCTTTCTCTAATATTTTTTTGAGCTTTCATGGGGTATTTAACTAAATAAATCTTGAACTATATCTACAAATGTCTGATTATAAAAATCGCCTGGACGATGAGCAGAAATTGGTATTTGCCAAGTGTTTGAATTACAGATCCAGGCATTATGAGGAATTTCTGGATATAGTTTAACTTGTTGTTTTTTTAATTCTTCTTTTAGAGTATCCATAATAGTTCTATGAACTGATGATTGTTTTTTACATTCATTAGGTACTACTCCCAATAAATTGGGGTTTTGAGGCAGTTCTAAAGCCGTAACATTATTCCAAATTTTTTCGATTAATCTAGGTATAGTATTAATTTTTGCTCCTACACGAGCAGGAATTAAAATATGGGTAGCTGCTGCCAATCCGTTATCAATAATTAAATCAAAACCACCTCTATTATCAAAAATAACTAGATCGCAATCTAGAGGATATTTCTTGAGTTGTTTGCGTAATATGTATTCTCTTCGCTTCTGATTTGCCCAAAGGACTGGCTCAAAGCGATCGCTTCCTCGAACAATTGACACCTTACCGTCACTATCAAAAATACTTGTCAAATTCCATTGACCATCAAAATCTTCATGAAATATTCTTTCTATGCTTTCTTCGTAAGGTGCTTGTTTTAGACCAGTAAAATCATTAAGACTTAGATTGTTATCAAGATCGATAATTACTACAGATTTCCCTTTCTGAGAGGCGATATAGGCAAGATTTAAAGCAAGTGTTGTTTTGCCTACTCCTCCCGCATTAGAAATTAGAGTTAAAACTTTTTGCACAGTCACTAGAGATCCAAATTTAATCAAGTATAAGCAATATTCTCTTCGGATTTTCTATTTTCAGAAAGAACATCAACAAAAATTTAACATCAAAATAAAATTTTAGAGACTTAAGTCCCTAAATAAAAATAAGCTTTTATTTTCTGTTTATATTCTGATTTCTGCTCCCTATCGGGGATGTGTTTAGAAGTGGTCTTCTTAAGAGCGATATCCCAACTGGGGTCTTTCTGAAAGGCTTCAATCAAACTTTTAAACCATTCGTCGTGCTTATTCATATGCCTCTCAATTACTCTATTCTCAACGCCAAGTCAATTATCTTACCAGCTTATGAAGAAATAGAATTTTACCTAGTCGGATGTGGGGGAACGGGTAGTTGGCTCGCACCCAGTCTTGGTCGAATTGCCAGAACATTAGAGCGACAAGGTAAAAATACTACCTTAATTTTCATCGATGCCGATATTGTAGAACAGAAAAATGTTTTACGCCAAAACTTCTGCGATGCTGAAATTGGCTTAAATAAAGCTCAAACTCTCGCATTACGATACAGTTTGAGTTGGGGCATTAACATTGAAGCTTTACCCGATTCATTTAACCCAGACATAATAGCCAGAGATTACTATCACAGAGACAATAAACTCAAAATCATAATTGGTTGTGTGGATAATGCCCTCGCTCGTCAGTCAATTGCTAGTGCTATATCTCAGTATCAATCTTGGCAGACAAGAGATATACCAACTGAACTCTGGTGGCTCGATTGTGGCAATCATGCTAATAGTGGACAAATATTAATTGGCTCTCACCTATCAACAGAACTCGATGCCTACCAATTTCATCAATTGGGATGTACTAAATTGCCAGCACCCTGTTTACAACATCCCGAACTATTAGAACCCAAACCAGAAGAATTATCTGAGACTAATATTTCTTGTGCCGAACTTGCCCTACTCAATACTCAAAGTCTAGCGATTAATCAGCGCATTGCTGCTGAAGCTGCTAGCTATTTGGTTCAACTGATCGCAGGTAAATTAAATCGCTTGGCAACTTATTTAAATTTAGATAGTGGTTTTACAACTTCTACTTTTATTACCGAAGAGGCGATCGCTAAAATCATTGTCAATGCTAAAGGTTTATCCAAAAATTAGGATCGTCTAGGTTTTCTTCTGTTACTCCATAAGTGTCTTTTTCTTCTCCATTAGAGTAATCCACTTCGATATCAAATTCATCTGCTAGTCCTGAATCTACATAGTATTCCATTAAACTATGATGGACTTTAATTTTCTCTTTGACTTTCTTCCCAAGAAGTTTTCTATTATTAGCCACATCGTCTTGCCGATCGTTGTTCATAAGCTATAACTATTTATTTATTTCACAGATTGTACAGCACGTTAGTAGTCAATACTGTTCGGTTAAAGAAATTGATCGGTGAGAAAGGGGATAGGGTGTAGGTAGTAGGGTATAGGGAAGAAATAACCACAACACCCGACACCCAACACCCGACACCCTGCCTCAACCTTGATTTCATGGCAGAGGCAGCAGTATTGCGTTAGTAGTACTTAAACTTAGTGCATTTCGATAAATTCACTAGTTATTTTGGCTTACTCAAAAAGACTAATAAAAAAGTCATCCTGTCGGATTTTTTTTAATCGGAAAAAAATTACTATCGATGTAGGAGTAGTGTAGAAATGAGCAACCAAAATAATAAAAATAGCTTGGTTCAAGGAGAGGGATTAAAGATTCCCGTCATCGATTTGAGTTTAGCTGAATCGGGAAAATATTTATCCGAGCCAGAAACTATAAATGATTCTCTATTAGAGCTACTGGGGGAAAAGATCGATCTATCTTCTTTAGTAATTGTCAAACTCGATAAAGAACGGGGTAAACAATTACAGTTTTCAGACCCAGAAAAAGCAGAAAAAATCTACTTAAACCAATTGGAGCGAGTAGATTTTGGCGATAATATTAAACGGGGTATCATTTTCAGTTCGGGTAAAAGCGTCTATTTTGGCAACAAGGAATTAATTGACAATATTCGCCATCAATTCTTTAGAACTCAACCAGACCATTGCTGTCGCTATGGCTCTTTACTGGTTAGTTCCTGTTTACTTGGAGCAGCATTATTCGATAGCAGTCGGGATAATTCTCCGATTAGGGTCAAAATAGTCGATTCTCAAAGTAACGACCCAAAAGAGAAAGAAGAGGCAGCAGATTTCTTTACGGGGGACTGCCACGGTAAAATATCTCCCCAATTAGCAAGAGAAGTTGGGGCTTTAAGTAACCGACCATTTCAGTTCAGAATGGCGTGGATGACTTCATGGTCGGTCAGAGGTCAGAGGTCAGAGGTCAGAAGGGGTGTAAAAGTTAGGACTCAAATACCAAGTAATCAAGAGTTGAGGATAACTAAACCGAATGCCTCTTTATCGGATATAGATAGAGGATATTCTACTCCTAGTACCAGTTT
>JBFRWK010000286.1:0-20123 GCA_051439545.1 Xenococcaceae cyanobacterium
TCCTAATTTTTTGGCGTACTCGGACAACTTCATTGAACTCGTCAATCGTTCTACGAGTTTATTTTAACATTAAATGCTAATGTCTGCATATATTTGGCTATATTTTTAATTAACTAAAAGCATACTAATCAAAATTATCAACTGCTAAAAACCAATAGCTGGATTAATCACGCCGTATTTATTCAGAATAGCTATTGCTAAAAGTCCCATAAAACCTACCATTGCCAAACGTCCATTAAGAGTTTCGGCGTATTTTGTAAAACCTATTTTTTGGAGATGTTCGCTCGTTTTCTGATTTTGGACATCACCAGGATCTGGTCTGTCGGAAGATTTAGATTTGCTCGATCGAGACAACATAAAATACCATACTTCTATTTGATTAATTCACATTGTAACTAAATATTAATCTTTCTGGAGGATTGTTGCCTATATATATTGATATATATTTCCAAAACCAGTTACAATACTGCTAACTTTGAGAAATACGTTTGATTTCTTGACCTCCTAAAAGAGCATCTGCTTCTTTAAGAAAAGTAGGAATAATATCGCGGTGTGGGCTATTAATTAAGCAAGATTGCAAGTCAAGTCGATCGATCCTATCTGCTTTTTCCCCTGGAAACCAATGACCTCCATTTCCTAAAAGGTTGTAGCGCATCCTGGCGTAATCGAGCAGATCGTAACTAAGAGCAAGATTTCTTAACCACAAGATGATGGGAATGTTGACTTTCTCTGGAGTTTCTTCATAGCTGGGTAAACCTACTTGCCAAGTCCTTACCCATTCTTTGCCCAAAGTCTCGATCGCAGCTTGTTCTAATCGCTCTAAAATTGGCGGTAAAATTTCTTCTGCTCGTTCTAGTAATGGTAGAATTTTAAGATGCTCGTCAAAATCTGTTGGTCTAGCTGCTCCCAAACTGAGAGTATGTACCTCTTGATGGGATAAACAGAAAAGAGCGTTAAACATCATCGGACTAAGAGGTTGACATAATTTTCTTAGTTTTGGTGGTGGTGCATAAAGCTTACCACCTTTATCCGATGGGCTAATGATAAACACGCCCATATCCTGCTGTCGAGCAGCTAGAATAGCCGACCAATTCCATTGGTTAATATAGTACCAATGAAGATTTACATAATCAAATTTTCCTGTTTCAATGGCTTGAGTAATTATTTCAGTTGAGCCATGAGTAGAAAAACCAATAAATCTAACTTTCCCTTGAGCTTGTAACTTTCGGGCTTCATCGAGACAACCTCCAGGTCTAATACTATCAATTAATGTTTCTTCATTATTAATACCGTGAAGTCCCAATAAATCGACATCTTCTAATTGTAAAAATTTTAATGATTGATGAAACTGGCGACGAAATTCTTTAGGGACTGGTTTAGGAGCGACCTTGGTTTGGATAATCAGTTTTTCTCGTGGTAAAGTTGGCAAGATTTTTCCTAATTGCATTTCAGAAGTCCCATAACCCCTAGCTGTCTCAATATGATTTATGCCTAAATCTAGAGCGCGAAGAATTGTTGCTTCTAAGTTACGCTGATTATCCTGAGGAATTTTTGAACTGGGAAGATCTTGCCATTTATACTGATACCTCATACCTCCACAAGAGAAGACAGGCATTTGTAATTCTGTCCGACCAAACCGCCGATAAAGCATAGTAAGTTAACGCTCACCCATTGCCTACTAAGTTTGAGTGCAGCATACTTTTGTTTTACGATATCAAAGCTTTCTTGCACTGTGTCAATTATGACAAATTTTGAACTAAACCTGAATTTACTAATTAAGGAAAGATCTACTCCCAAAACAGCGTACGCTCGATTACCCTGCTTTGAGAATTGTATACTTAACCTTTACCAACGAGCATTACAATAAAGTTGAAGAACTGTAAAACTTATATTTTATACTTGTGGACTTACCAAATATTTTTACCTCTTTATTACTAACAGTTTTGTCATTAATCGGATTAGTTTTTTTTATTCGTGCTTCAGTTAAAGACCGCACCCAACAAATAAAATTAGTTACTTCCGATTCGACAGAGACGCTCTTAGCTAAAATACAAGAATATTTTGCCAGTAGAGCTTACCAAGTTACAAACCTCGATCGAGAAACCAATGAAGTAACTTTTCAAGGATTTGTCCGAGCCAGTTGGTTCTTAGCAGTTTTTCTGAGTGCCTTGGCTGCTTTTGGCTTGTTTTGTCTTGCCTTAGTCTTATCTTTTTCCTATCCTTCTATTAGCAACGCTGTCTGGGGGATATTGTTGCTTGCTCCTATAGCAGGGGTATTCTACTATCGTAATGCTAGCCGTGTAGAAAAAGTTCTATTACAAATAGAGACAATAGCAGAGACAAAAAACTGCTTAACAGTCACTGCTCATCGAGACGAATTGATTCAGTTGCAAAAAACATTATCTTTTGATGTAGCAGAATCTAAGTAGATAGCCCCCACTAAAAATTGTGAGCTAGTGGGGAAATTCCCAACCACAAATCGGAATGCTTGCATTAAGATCGCGTTCGCCCTTTCAGCCTGCGCTGACAACTGCTACACTTTTTCTGGGGTTTGATGTTTCAAATTCTAGAGATTGCAAGGTGGGAAAAAGAAAATGGTTTTCTTCTACATATTGCGCTCCAAATAAACCTTTTTCTGCCCAAAAATATCGATCGGTGGTGTGTTCATTGCGCCTAACAACTAATAAAGCTGGAGGTGTAATGTTTGCAGCAGCTATATATTTTCGTGCTGCTGTCACGGGTTTATCTTCGCCACTTTCTATATTATAATGAGTGACTAGCTCTAAAATTTTGCGTCCTTCTTGGCGACGACGGCTTTTACGCTTGCGTTTCCTAGCCAATCTAGTTACCTCCTACTATTTACTTTTTGTCTGAATAGCTGTAATTATAGTTACAAAACTCGGAAAGATTGTATCGTAATAATCAAAAAAAATCAACTATCTTAACATTGCCCTAGCACCCAAAAATGATAGGCTATAAGCTTGTAATAATTAGATTTGAGATAATTGGTTAGCTTAAAAATAACGATACGAAAGTTAATAAAATCTAAAGATCGAAAAAATCTAAGTTTTCGATTTACTAGTTTTTGATATCGATCGAATATATAAATGGATAGAGCGAGAACTCACTTTAAATTAATTATCTTAGAAAATATAAACCTATTTAGACTCTAGATGTCTTATTCTTATATAGCTACTGGTTCGGAATTTGCAGCTTTATGCCAGTCTCAAATGGAAATACTATGCAAGGGACTTGGCGCAGTTTGGAGTGCAGTTTATTTAACTGAAGAACTAGTAGAATCTCAGCCAAAACAATTAATTCCTTTTGCTATTTATCCCCATAATCAGAGTATTCAGAAGCACCAACTACCCCCCATAGGAATACCAGAATCTTGGCATCGATTAAAATCTTCACCTCGTTTGATAAGCGATCCTGTTTTACAAAGTACTAATAGTGCAAAAATGCAAATTACGCAAGAAGTAGGAGCGATAAACTCGGCGAGAAAACAAACTATAGTTCCTCTAGCTTATCAAGATATGGTGTTAGGGTTACTAGTAATTGGACAAAAAAATTTAGATTGGACAGAGCAAGAGCTAAGGCAAATAGAAGAAATTGCCCAAACATTGGCGATCGCTCGTTTCTTAGATTGTAGCGATCGATGGCACAAACAACAATTAGCTAAGCAAGAAAAACTAAATCGTTTAGAGCGAGATCGTTTAGATAATTTACTGCACCAATTGCGTAACCCTTTAACCGCTTTACGAACTTTTAGCAAACTACTCATTAAACGTTTGTTACCAGAAGATCGCAATCAATCTGTGGCTAAGAATATTTTAAGAGAAGGCGATCGCTTACAGGAATTATTAAAGCAGTTTGAGGTTGAGAGCGAACGTCAAGCACAAAGCAAAGAATCTTTTACTCTAGATAATACGCCAATCTTATTAACAGGAGAACATAATACTTCTAGTAATTTTCTTTTAACTGGAAATACCGCTAAATTAGAGCCAATTGAAATTAACCAAATTATAGAACCATTAATTGTATCCGCTCGAGCTATTGCTAGAGAAAAAAATATAGAAGTAAGTTACTCTATTCCCGCTCGTTTACCGTTAATGACAGTTAATTCTCAAGCGTTAAGAGAGGCATTGAATAATATTATTGATAATGCCATAAAATACACTCCGTTAACAGGAAAAGTAGAGATTTCTCTAGATATAAAAAAGGAAATTAACTGTTTGGAAATTGCCATTAAAGATACTGGTTATGGGATTCGAGATCGAGATCGAGAACATATTTTTGAAAGACATTACCGTGGGGTACAAGCAGAAGGAAATATAGAAGGTACGGGATTAGGATTAGCGATCGCTCAAGACTTAGTTAGAGAAATAAATGGCAAAATAAAAGTAATTAGTCCTAATTATTTTTCTGAGAATAGTAAATTTCCTGGGACAACTTTTTTAGTTTTATTACCTTTGACGGTTAATAGCGAACAAAAGCCAGAAAAAGATTCTTACTGATTTTAAAGCGATCGTATTTTCCCAATACAGGATTGCTCTTGAAAAAGTAGAGCTAAATCCTGTATTTTAGCGACTGAGAGATGAATTAACAATTTTCATCCTCAGTGATGATGTTAGTCAAAAAAGAAAAAGAAGTTTCAAAATACATCATTATCTAATTGAGGAATATTTTCCATGGTTTATGGAGTGACAAATCTCTCCATCCCAACATTACTTAAGAGTTGAGACCAATAAGTATTTTTTCCAGATTTAGAAAGCTCGAAAGCACTGTTTAAAGAATCATACCAAATCTGAGAATTAGCGTAAAAGAACACCAACTCATCCTGACTCATGTTGGGTACATCTCCTTCAATTCTAGTGATACTGGCACTAATCTGAGGATCTTCTGGTTGCAAAGTCTTGTTACATTGAATTCGTAAAAACCAAGTATAGCTTTGACCTACTTCTAATGGAGGTGCATCTTTAGAAAGATTCATTTTGACGACTCCACCTGTTGCAGGAATTTTTAGCTGTTGAGAGTAGTAGTAATCTTCAGTCTCATCTTTAACTATTAGTGTTGCAGACTTTTCTCCGTTCATTGGAGAAATATAAGCAAACAAGCTAGGACGAGCTTGAAAAGTCAAACTCTGATCTATTGCTGGAACTAGAGCAGCAATTTCACTTTTATCTGTCTTATCGATCGCACAAGTATCTCCCCTGGTTGCTCCTCCAATTGTATATTGAGGTTGACTGTTATTGGGAGGTTTAAAAGTAGTTAGAAAATTAGTCTGAGTTTTAGCAGGTTGTTGTACTTGTTTGGTCTGGGAATCTAATTTAAACAATTTCCAAGGAAAAGCATTTGCTGATGTAGGAAATAAAATAGCAATAGTGCTTAAAATTATTAAAGTTTTTTGGATTTTCATCTAGCTTAAAAAATATACTTCGTTTACTTTCTAATTAGTATATTTCAGTAAACTGTTAGCTGGAATTTTTTTTACATACTCTTTGAAATAGGGTATTTTACATAATCTAATCTTAAAAGAAGAAAATTATCGACAATATAATTTAAATATATATACTTAAAAATTCAATTCAATTAATATTGTTGCCCGTGCAATTACTTAACGTAAAAAATAAAAAACTAGCGTAAAATAAAGATAATTAAAGAAAAAGATATTAATTATTTAAACTCGACTAGTAAATGAAAGCTTCAACTATTAACTTAAAAACAATATCTCTAGCCAAGGTTTTAGCCGAAATACATAAAAGACAAGTATCAGGATTATTAAAAATAAGACCAGTCGAGGGTCAACCAAGTATTAAAATGTGGTGTTGCGAAAATAAAGTAGTTGCAGTTACGGGTATTATTCGGTTAGTTGAAAAATTAGAATATTACAATTGGCTGACACCAAGTTTAATTGTCGCGCTTAAAAATGAAAATTTATACGAAAAACCCCTTGGTGAAAAACTCATAAAGGTCTATGAGTTTAAACAAGAACAAATAGAACGGCTCTTCCAAGAACAAATTAAAGAATTATATAATTTATTTTCTCTCGATACAGGTATAGCCGAATTTAAAAAAATCTCGAATTCTGAAGTTTTACCCTATTGGGAGATGACAGGATGCGACCTTAAAGTGTCTACTATCATTACAGAAGGTTTAAAGCAAAATTGTGACAGATATTTAGAAGAATTACCCGAAACTTGTCTGACTATTAATTCTACCAATCGTTCTATCGCCAATACTGAATTAGACTCAACGGATTTATTAATACTTAAGTTCGCTAATTCTAACAAAACTATCAAACAAATAGCGAGAGAATTAAATATAGCTAATCTCGAACTACAGCAAAAAATTTATTTTTTACAGTTAATGGATATAGTCGAACCAGTATTACCAATTAATCGTCTACTGGAACTTACTGGAAATAAAAGCTTACCTTCTTCTAATAATAACGTAATTAATTTTGAGTATCGTGAAAATTGGAAAACCCCTTTCATTGCCATTAGTATTTTGAATCTCATAATTATTCTTTTAACTGCTGGAGGAATTTTTGATTGTTAATTATTAGTTTCTCGGTAATAGGAGTAGTTATTGGTATTGTTGGTTTAGCCTTAAATCTCAACATTACTAGAGAAAATCAATCAGTCATTTTATTTATTCAAACAGTGGTACTCTCGCTTATTTTATTGAGTATTAGTTATTTTTGTTTTTTAAATGGATTATGGATACCAACAATTACCCCTATAATAGCTGCGATCGCTAGTTTACTTTCGATTAGTTCACAATATAAACAATCATTAGAAAACTTAGTTTATGGTGATAAGGTCACTAAAACTGCTAACCGCAAATATTTTGATAAAGTATTCGATCGAATTTTTAATGCTGCTAAAAAAGAAAATCGAGAAATTGCTTTAGTTTTATGTCGAATTAACGATATTAGTTCCCTCAGTTCTAAAAAATATAACCAAAGTCTCAGAAAAATGGCTGAAGCGATCGGAGAATTATTGAAAGACCAAAATGATTTAGTTGCCCGTTACGATACCAATTCATTAGCAGTAATTTTGCAAAATGTCAGTCACCAAGAAGCTGACTTGTTAGTAAAATCAATTAGAAAAAATATTAAATCTCAATTTAAAAATTCAGATCTTAAATTTGATGTCGACCTTGGTTTTGCTACGAGCAGTGATTTTAGTAGCCCCATGGATGTTCTGATGTTAGCGAACAATAATTTAGAACCCAGAGAATAATATCTATGAGCTATATTGTGTTAATTGTTAATGGGGTTTAACTGATGGATATGAACAAATTTTAAAATCTGGTGGGCATTATGAATACGAATAAGTTTGCCCACGCTAGAGCTAATAACAAAAAATCGATTAAGTCCAATTACCTACTAGGACAAATGGAGCCCAATAAAAAGGATGATTGAATTTTTCCGATCGAATTAGCTTTAACTGTGCCTCTCTGAGAATTTGTGCTTTGTTTTTTGGTGCAGTTGCGATTTGTTGGTATATTTCATTAACTAGTAAAGATGTAGATTCGTCTGATACTGACCATAAAGTTCCGACAGTACTTCTTGCCCCTGATTTGAGGGCAATTCCTGCTAGTCCTAAGGCTGCGCGCTCGTCCCCTTGGGCAGTTTGACAAGCACTTAAAACTAATAATTCAATGGGAATTAGTTTGGGGGTTTCTTCCCGTACTTTTAGTAATTGTTCGAGTTCATTAACATCGATGCGATCGTTCCAAGTTAAAATAAATGTTTCTTCTGGTTGAGAACTAAACTGACCGTGAGTTGCTAAATGAAGAATAGGTGCGGTAGTAGTTTCTTTTAAAGTTTGACGCAGGCGATCGTTAGTAAATTCTTGGTTGAGCAAAAGTTGGGAATCGACACTAGCAGCAATCTCTTGTACTTCATTAGCTACTCCAGGTAATGCCGAGAAGTCCTGATTGGCTTCGCTCAAACCTCCTACCACTGCTTCAATATTTTGGTTCTCTAGAGTTTGAGAAGGTAATAATTGTAGTCCTGGGGTGAGAGCAACTGCGTAATTTTCGACTAAATATTTTTCTCCATCATAGAGAGCAGCTACAGGCAGGTTTCGCATACCACTATCGAGAACAAATACTAGAGTTTGGATTTGTGCTGCGGTTAAGTCTTTAAGGGTAGGTTCTACTAACCAACTATAAAATTCTTGAGAGATAGCTTTTCTTCTTCGATTAGAACCAGCTTGGTTAAAATGTCCTATTAACTCTGTAACTTTATTTTTGATGCTATCGGCAGTTATAGATTGAACATGGAGCTTAATTGGTTGTCCTGGAATAGAAGTTAAAACTGCTAATTTTTCTGCGGTGACAATGGGATAAATGGTAGCAGCAGTAGCATCGATGCGATCGATTTGTTCTGGTTTAGCTTGCAAACAGGCTTGGCGGAAATAGTTTTCTAATTCTGCCATCTGCAAAGATTCGATCGTATTTCTAGCTTGGATGAGATTCTCTTGAGTAGGTTGAGAAATTAATAGTTCTACTAACTGACGATAGACTGGTTCAACACTTTCACGGAAGGAATATTGAGATTCTGGGTTAAAACTAACTAAATCTGACCGAATCTGACCTAAGTTATCGACAGCATTTTGATAAGAGGCGATCGCTTTACTTGTTTCTCCTTGGATTTTAAAAATTCTCCCTAACTGCCACTGCCATTGATAAGCAATATCTTCAGCAGCGATCGCATCTGCTACCCTGAGAGCATACTGATTAAGTGCGATCGCGCTTTTTAAATTTCCTTGTTGTTCTTCAATGTAAGCTAGAGTACCAATGGCATAGGATTCGGTTCTTACCGCACCTGTAGATTTGGCAGATTGGGCAATTTGTTGTAATAGTTGTTGGTGCTGACTATCAATTAATCTGGGGGAAGATTTACTGACGATAAGTTTGAGGGAACTTATCCAAGAATCTTGACTAGAGTTTAAATTGGCAGATTGATAAGAGTCTAGTTTTGCCATTTTTTTGATCAAATCGATTTTGGCAAAATCATTATGGGGTAAACTCAGAATCAAATTTTGACTATGATGAATAATATTTATAGCTTCATCCCAGTCTTGCGCCTCAATCTCAAGATCGATCGCATTGAGGAAGGCGATCGCTTGAGTTTCCGCATTTTTAGTAGTGGAAACTACTTCTTGTAATAATTTGGTCGCGGTTTTAGGCTCGGAAAACTGAATCACGGCAGCTAAATCGATTTTAGTTTTGGCGGTGATTTCTTTGTTTATATCCTGACTTAAAGCAATACTCGCTTCGAGTTTTTCTTTGGCTGTTGCAAAATCACCAATAGTAGCATAGGTTGTACCTAAAGCTTTGTAGGCTGATGCCTGTAAATATTCGGGCATAGAAGCTAGTTGAACTTCTGTTTTTTCGAGAATTTTTTTAGCACTGCGATATTGACCTAACTTTTGTAAAGCGATCGCTTCATTAATTGCAGCACCTATTTCTCCTTCTGTATCTTTATTTTGCTGATATAGTTCCTTAGCTGCACGAAAATTTAAGGCTGCTTCGTGGGCATTATCCTGTTTAAGATCGAGGTTAGCTTGAGTATTGAGAACTTTAGCAACAAGATTACGATTAAATTCTCGATTATCTAATAGTTTAGTTGCTGAGGCGATCGCTGTTTCTGCTTTGGCTAAATCCCCGATTTCTTGATAGCCAAGAGAGAGATAGTTGTTAATTAAGATTTCTGCCTCTAAGTCTACTGTTTCCGTACTACGACGAGAAATCAAGCTTTTTTTCGCTTCTTCCCATTTCGCGATCGCATCTTTATAGTCACCCCGCAGCATCGCTTCTCTGCCATTATTTATTTTTTGTTGTACTGTTTCTGGCAAACTAAGAGCGACTGTTATGGGAGTAAAAATAATTCCTAATCCGAGACAGATTCCTAAGATAGATTTACGCATAGATAATAGTAGTTAGTAGTTAGCGGTAGGGGCGGTTCGCGAACCGCCCGTACAGTGGTTAGTTATTAGTTGTTGATGTGCAACTAGATTTGACCCAACTATGAGTCGACATGGGAGTTAAAGCAACTAATTCTAGTTCTCCGTCTGCATTAATGATGGTGGCTGTAGCTTCTTGTAGAGGTGTAGGCAGATTGGCTACTTTTGCTTTCTCGCCCTTGACTGGACGTAGATCGTGCCAAACTGTACTAATAGACTGAGTTTGATAGGGACTATTAGGGATTCCACCATTGCCAGTAACAGCAAAGGTATTTTCGTCACTAATCGGACAAGAAGCAGTAATTAAACCAGTAGGGTCGTCAATATTTTCGGGTAAGATAGCAGTATTTAATTCTTTGTCCGACTCTGGGCTTCTAATTTCCACTACTCCATCAACTCCAAACTGAGATGAAGCATCAATATCGCTAGTTAAATCGGTAAAAATCAGTTTGGTAGTGATATTGATATTACCACCTGGTCCAAACACAGCATTAGCTCTAATATCGCTATTATTCCTTGCCAAAATTAAATTTAAGTTATCAATAGTAATGTTTCCCCCACCACCATTACTATCTAAAACACTAGTACTAATCAGACTATTGTTTCTTAGATTAATAGATTCTGTAGCAATATTAATATCACCACCACCAGATTGTTCGGAAGTAGCGGTAATTAAACCTTCATTAGCTTCAAGACGAGTGCTATCAAGGTTAATATCCCCTGCTTGACCCTCTCCCGTACTACTAGTGGTAATCTTACCTCGATCGCTAATATTGAGAGATTCGCTAGCTACAGAGATAGTCCCTGCATCTCCTGCGCCACTGGTACTACTACTTACTAATGCACCTGTTTGGATATTTACATCGGTAGCTGTCATGGCAATTGAACCGCCAGCACCTTCTCCAAGAGTTTCTGCGGTTATTTGACTGCCATTTTTGGCGGTAAGAGTTTCACTATTAAGAATAATATTGCCTCCACCACCAGCAAAAGTCGCAGCCGTAATACTAGCAGGAGTTTCAGCATCTACTCCATCTAAAGAAATAGTTCGTGCATTAATATTAATGTTTCCTGCTCGACCCGTTCCTGGTGGTACATCCGCATTACCACTCAAAAAATTACTAGCACTAATAGTTGCACCATCTTTAATACTTAATCGATCTGTAGTTAAGTCTATATTTCCACCATTGCCATCGCCAAAAACGGCACTAGAGAATAAACCACTACTACCACCACCTAGTTCGATCGCATTACCCGTTAATTCTACTGACTCCGATGCTGTTACCGTCAGATTACCAGCAGCACCAGATCCCGCAGTACTAACAGCAATTTGCGCTCCTTCTGAGACATTCAAATTCTCAGTAGTAATTGTCACATCCCCACTATTTCCTGTTGCTCCTGGGGCAATAGTTGTAAACAAACCACTAGGATTAGCATTGGCTGGAGACAGTCCTTTAATATCAATATCTTTTGCCGTAATAACAATATTACCGCCTTCTCCATCCCCAAAGACACTGGAACTAATTTGTGTTCCGTCACTCAGCTTCAGACTGTTAGTCTCAATTGTAATATCGCCACCAGTTCCACTAGCTCCTTGTTCTACTATAGTTGCAATATCACCTCCTCTTCCGTCGGCATTTAAACCATTTAGTTCTATAGAATCAGCACGAATCACAATATTCCCTGCGTTTCCTACACCAAATAAATTAGCCCCGATTTTTGCCCCATTTATAGCTAATAAACTGCCTGTATCAATAGTTAAATTTCCTCCATTGCCATTGGCAAAAGTATTACTAAACAACCCACTCGGAGAACCATTGGGAGAAGTACCATTTAGTTCAATTTCTTGAGCTTTGACATTAAAATCACCAGCCTGACCACTACTTACAGAAAAAGTAGTAGCTTGCGCTCCTCCTGCTACTAGCAAGCTATTTGCTTCTAAATTAATATCGCCTCCATCACCAGTAGCTCCTGGCACGATAGGAGCAAAAAGACCACTTGCACCTGCTACGGGAGAACCCGAAATTAACTCTACACGCTCTGCTTTGACGTTTAAAGTTCCCCCTTCACCACTACCAAAAACGGCACTATTTACTTGCGCTCCTCCTGCTACTAATAAATACCTAGTATCAATGTTTAAATCTGCCCCTGCTCCAGTAGAACCTATTGTGGTGTCTGTAGAAACAACGGACACAAAAGGAATATTGTTTTGCGAGACTCCTGTAATGCTTACTGACTCTGCACCATTGAGAGTAATACTACCAGCCGTGCCATCTCCTGAAGTGTTGGCTAAAACCGCCGAAGCATCTGCTAGAGAGATATTTTGACCTCGAACATTGACTGTACCACTACTATTTCCACTTACTTCCACAGAAGCTGCATTAACCAAGGCAATATCTTGAAAACCCGTTACTTCTTGATAATCAAACGTCCAAATTCCATTATTATTGCTTAGTTTAACTAGCCCACCTGCCACAGCACCTAATTCGATATGTCCTTCGGCTGCGGTTAAATTCCCCCCATCTAGGGCGATATTGCCACCAAGTAAGGCTAAACTGTTTCCGTCTCTAACTTGTAACCCTGAAGGACGGAAATCCTTAATTAGAGAATAATCGTTAGCACCAGGATCGCTAAACCCCGTATTATTGCCTATTCCTTCTACTATAATATTTCCTGGTTCAGCCCCATATTGTAAACCAAGGGGAATATTAATCTCTAGTAAAGGTGGTGCTTGAGGATCTACTGCGCTATAAAAACTACCATCACTAAATTGAATACTCTCTGCGGTACTTGCTAAAAATGAACCCCCAATATCTAAAGTGGCATTCTCACCAAAAATAATGCCATTGGGGTTGATTAAAAACAAATTAGCCATACCATTGGCACTAATTATTCCTTCTATATTAGAAACGTTACTACCAGTGACGCGACTGAAAATGTTTTCAATAGTTGCTCCATTATTGAAGAAAGCTGTTTGTCCACTGAGAACGGAAAATTCTTGAAAACTGTGAAATAAATTATTACCTACATTAGTTCCCCCAGTTATGGTAATAAGGTTTCCGTTAGCATCAGGAATGGCAATAGAATTACTGGGCAGAGTGGTATCTGGGGTTATTTGTGCAGAGGCTTGTATTGTATTACCGAACAAAGCACATATTATCAGACCCAGGGTAAACCAAAGGTCTTTTTTTTCTGTTTTTGAGTGTAACAATAAGAGAGTAATAATATTTCCCATGGGTCAATATCCTGCATTGGCTAAAGTTTGTGGACATCGATCGATTTCAAACTTAATTATTCCCAAAACTTACAGAAAAATTCATTGGCACTAAAAATGAATTTGGTCAGAGAGGAATATTAAAATACTCGATTATCGCTGCAATCAAAATATACAAATAAATCTGTCTATCTACTTAAAGGCGATCGCGCTTCATTTAACAATAAAATCGATCGCCCTTACAACCAAGAATAAATATCGATTATTTAGATCATAATGCTAAGCATAATAACTAAAAAATAAAAAAAGTAAACTAATTTTTTATATTCTTTATCGAACTCTTTATCAAACTTTAATTAATAACTTTTTAAGCTTTGAATCGTTGCTAATTTTAGCTTTTTGAGTCTGGGAATTATTTCAGTATCAATACATTCGTGACAACTTAAGGTGATGTGCAGTTTGTCAATCCCTTTAAGCTATTAGCTCTTAGCTATCAGCTCTTAGCTTTTAAGGTATTTTTAGGCTAACTCTTTTTCTTTGGGCGATCGCCATCTGGATTGAACTGTAATCCATATATAGTGTTTTTATTTAATTAATAACACTATATATAGGAGTTGACTATTTTGATTTTTGTTTAACTTGTCACCAATGGTATCAATACGGAGATTAGTCGGTTTTAAGGGCTTAATTTTTTCCATATTTTCATCAAAAGTTCTTAGCCCCTTTGCCTAAATAAAGAAATGCTTTTTTATACTTGAGCAAACTAAAATAATAGTCCCAAAAACCTATTAACCATAACTAAAAAATTATTATAAGTAGTATCAAATTATGAAAATAAACTTTTTCTATAGCCCCGATATAAGTCTCGAACAAATGATTGGTTACGAGATGGCAGCAGTAATTTGGGGCAAACTATTTACCGATAATAGTGATGTTAATATTATGGCTCAAAGTAGCAATACTCTAGATGCCAACGTAATCGGTGGAGCAGTACCCGAATTTCACGAACAACACTACGCCCTCTTCCTGCAATATTTTGAAGCGGATATCACCTCCGCAGAAGACCAACAAGCCTATGATGCTCTACAACAAGGTAATACAGTTGACTTTCTGCTCAATGGGGACTTGGTCGGGGGTAATACTAAAATCAAATTAACCACTGCTCTCGCCAAAGCCTTGGGGATGGACGAAGCGATTCTTCTCGACCGCTACGTCCTAGACCAGTCGGACAATCCTCTGGATGGCACAATTATGATGAACCAGAGTTTTGCCTGGGACTTTGACTATACCAGAGAAGGACAAACAGCAGAAAACACCCTCGATTTCTTGAGTGTGGCACTCCACGAAACAGGACATATTTTAGGTTTTACCAGCAGCTTAGACTACTCTCTTCAGCAAGATACTCTTTATTCCGGTCGTACAGAATTAAGTAACTTCTCTCCTTTAGATTTATTCCGTTTCTCGGCAGAAAGTTTAGCGCAAAATAATCCCGACGGTAGTGTTAGTGACTTATCTATTGGAGGAGTAGCTTGGTTTTCTCCTAATGGAGGAGAAACCTTAACTGCCAAAATGTCTACGGGCAAAGAAGGGGATGGTTATCAAGCCAGTCACTGGGAAAGACGTTATGACCCATTAGGAATCATGGACCCGACTCTCTGGTATCAAGAAAGAGCCTCGATTACGGATTTAGATGTGTTGGCTTTTGATATTATGGGCTACGACTTAAGCCAAAATGCTGGTGATGTAGAACAATTATTTACCACTGAAGGATTAGCCCTCTCATTGGCAGAAGCGAAGGTCAACTTAGCTAATAAATTGGGTGTGACAGTTCAGTGGATAGAAGATAATGCCAATGTTGCTGTATCTTCTCCAGATTTGATTGCACAGGTAGAAGCAGCAATAGCAGAAGCTGAAGTTGCTCCCGAATCTAGCACTACTACAGAAACTGCTTCCGAATCTAGCACCACAGATACTACTACAGAAACTGCTCCCGAAGAAAACCAAGGAAACAGTTTCTTAGAAGGTTTAAGCAATCTGATACAAAACCTCTATCAAAACTGGTCGAACAATTCGGACAATAACCAAAATAATGACCATAATAATGATCAAGAAGAGAGTTCTTCATCCCAAGAATTCTACGAATGGTGGTCACAAAACAACGGCAGCCAAAACTCTTCCTGGCAAGAACTCTACGAATGGTGGGCGCAAAATAACGGCAGCCAAAACTCTTCCTGGCAAGAACTCTACGAATGGTGGGTACAAAATAACGGCAGCCAAAACTTTTCCTGGCAAGAACTCTACGAATGGTGGGCGCAAGATAACGGCAGCCAAAATTCCTGGTGGCAACAAGTTTTCTTTGCTAGTGCCGATGAAACTACTAATTTAGATGCTATTGAGCTACCAGGAGAGCAAACTAACACTGTTGATGCTATTTACAAAAACATCACTGGTGGAATAGATGATGATATTATTGCTGGAGATATCTCCAACGATAATATTGTTGCTGGCGCAGGGGATGACCTGATTGATGGAGCAGAAGGAGATGATACGATCTCTGGTGGTAGTGGTTTTGATACTATCTTCGGTTTTTATGGTAATGATTCTATTAAAGGCGGAGATGGAGATGATGTAATCTCTGGCGAATCGGATAATGATGTTCTCTTGGGAGAAGCAGGTTCTGATGTCCTCATGGGAGGCGACCACGATGATTATCTTGACGGAGGTGCAGATAACGATTTCCTCAATGGTAATACAGGACACGATGTTTTAGTCGGACGCAGTGGCAAAGATGCCCTAGAAGGTGAAGCTGGTAAAGACCTCTTGATTGGTGGAGAAGGTCAAGATATTGGCAATGGCGGTAGTGGCGATGATTTCATCTTTGGTGATGAGTATTCGGCTAGTTTACAACAAGCTTTTGGGAATAATGTTAATTCTCTAGTTAATATCTTTACTCCTGATAGCGAAATTACTACTACCGAAACTACTACTACTGAAACTACTAATGTTCAACTTGGGCTAGACCCAGTGAAAGTAGAAGCGGAAAATATGACCTTGTCTGGCAACTATAGCCTAGCTTCTAATGGCACTTTGGTTCGGACTAATTCTAATACGGCTCGTCTCAGCACCATATTTAATGGGGAAGCAGGAAAATACAATATTGTTATTGGCTATCATGATGTCTATGGTAATGCTAGAATTAATGCTTCTTTAGGAACAAATACCATAGATAACTGGTATCTCAATCAAAGTTCAGGAACTACAACTCCTAGTGGTTCAAACTTTAAAACCAGAACTATTGCTAGTGAAGTAAGTCTCAATGGTGGTGAATCTCTAGTTTTAGATACAACCACTTATGTAAGTTATTCTGGTGATGATGATGATAGTTCTGGTATTGTCTATGACAAAGCTTACATCGACTATGTGGAGTTTGTTCCCATTGTTGATAATACTAATAACGTAGTTCTAGACCCAGACCCCAATACCACCACTGATACTACTACCGATACTACTGATACCACTACTGATACAACTAATACTACTACTGATACAACTAATACAACTGAAGTAACATTAGGCACTAACGGCGATCTTCTTAGAGGTGGTAAGGGCAATGATGGTATTGATGGGGGAGAAGGAGACGATGTAATCTTTGGAGAAGATGAGTTAAACGATTCGAGTAATATTGCTCCCTTGAATATTGATGGTAGTTTTACCTATGGTCAAAGCACCTATATCTTGACTCCAAAGGCGATGACTTGGAAAGACGCACAAGCTTATGCAGAAAGTAGGGGTGGGAACTTAGTTACTATTAATGATGCTGCGGAAAACCAGTGGCTAAAAGATACTTTTGGTACAACAGAAGCTCTCTTTATTGGTATGTCTGATGCGGAAACCGAAGGAACTTGGAAATGGGCTAGTGGTCAATCTGTTACCTATACTGATTGGGCTCCTAACGAACCTAATGATTATCAAGGAAATCAAGACTACGCTATCTTGAGTCATATCTGGAATGACAATACAGATAAATGGGATGATGTAACAAATGGCTCATCTTTTCGAGGCATTATCGAGATTGATTGGTCTAGTGTAGGAGGTAATGATACTGTTATTGGTGGTGCAGGAAATGACCAAATTTACGGTAACTCTGGTAACGACCAAATTTATGGTGATAACACCGCTAATTTTACAACTACTGCTATTGTCAAAACTCCCAAAAATCTGACCTTCCAACAAGGAGTGAATGGTTACAACGGTACAGTTGATACTATTCTCAAGGAAAATTATTCCAATAATAGTTATAGTAGTGCAACCTCACTTCAAGTTGATATTGATAGCACAACAGATTTCCAAAGTTTGATTCGCTTTGATGATATCTTTGGTGATGAATTGGGCAAAATTGCTCTCTACGATACAATTGACTCTGCCATTTTAGAAATTGATGTGTCTAATTCTGGTAATAGCATCGCAGTTCATCAAATGCTGCAAAGTTGGTCTAACAGTGCTACTTGGAACTCTTTAGTCAATGGAATTTCAGCCAATGGCATAGAAGCAACCAGCACAGCAATTGCCACTACTGGCTCAGTTAGTACAGGTATTCTGAGTATTGATGTCACTGAAAGCTTAAAAGCTTGGCAAGCAAACCCCAATAGTAATCATGGATGGGCTTTTCTCCCAACAGGTACTGCCGATGTTTTCTTTGACTCTGCTGAGGGTAGCAATGCTCCTCGTTTAACAGTAAACCTTAATCAGACTTCATCTCAAAGCTTAACAGTAGTAGATGTTAATCAAACTTCATCTCAAACCCTGACCTTTGAGCAAGGAGTGAATGGCTACAATGGTACGATAGATACTAAACTTCATGGGTACTATTCGACTACCAATTATGGTAATGCAACTTCTCTCAATGTAGATGGTAATGACCTGGGCTATCCCGTTCAGAGTTTGATTAAGTTTGACAATATCTTTGGCAGCCAAGCAGGTCAAATTGCTCAGGGTGCTACTATTAATTCAGCAATTTTAGAAATTGATGTTTCTGACCCTGGTAACGGCTTGAAAGTTCACGAACTCTTAAAAAACTGGTCAGAGAGTAGCACCTACTACAGTTGGGGTAACGGAGTTTCAGCTAATGGGGTAGAAGCAGCCAGTACAGCAGTGGCTACTACTAACTGGGTTAATACAGGTATCTTACAAATCGATGTCACTGAAAGCTTAAAAGCTTGGCAAGCAGACCCCACTAGTAATTTTGGATGGGCTTTAATGGCTACAGGTTCTGATGGGGTTGATTTTGGCTCTTCTGAAGGTGGTAATGCGCCTCGCTTAGTAGTTGATGTTACTAATGTGGTTCAGGAAACTCCCTCTGTTCCTGCTGAGGGTCATGATAATATCACTGGAAATGGTGGTAATGATACAATTTCTGGTGGTGCTGGTGACGACATCCTCAATGGTACGGATGAAATGGTTGCTGGTTACTATGAAATAGATGTTTTAGTCGGTGGTGATGGTGCTGATAAGTTTATCTTGGGTGATGCTAATCGAGCTTACTATGCTACTGCTGGTTATCAAGATTATGCAGTAATCAAAGACTTTGATTCTTCTAGTTTAGATAAGATTCAACTTTACGGTGCTGCAACAGATTATCAATCACAATTACAAGGCACTGATATGTTCCTATCTCGCAATGGAGATTTGGTAGCAATCTTGGAAAATACTAAGATTGTCAATCTTACTGGTAGTGGGTTTGAATATGTTAGTGCTATTTAATGAGAAAACAGAATAGAAAGATAAAGACGCTGTAGGGATAAGAAATTACCTCTACTTTTTTTTTCTGGGTTTAATAAAATTTCGTAAGTAGGTAAGCAAAATTATTTGTACATTCCATTTTTCCCTAAAACCTAACACGACGCGAAGCGGAATCCTTTAGGGCTAACACCTAATAGCTAACACCTCTCCCAACTATCCCATTAATTTTGCCTAGGTACTTAGTTATTGGTAATTAGTCATTGGTTATTAGACGAAGGACAAAAAACGAATAACAAAGGACAAAGATAAGATAATGAAAACAGCAGATTGGTTGGTCAAAGAAGATGGCGTTTGCTGCCTGTGTCAATCCGTGCGTGAGTGGGATTTGTTAGCTGAAGAATATCGACTGTATAGGTTTTTGACGGAAGTAGAAGATATTATCAGATTAGCTGCTGCCGAAGGAATAGATGAAGAAAGTTCTTTATCTGGACTACGGATGTTAGTTAGAAAACTGATTCTTAACTGTTACACAGTCAAAACTCGTCTACCCGAACCAAACCAGAAGACGGGTATTTCTGTAGTCATGCTGTACGATGAATTGGGATTTCCCATGACTATCCAGACAGAAATGAATTTACCTGGGACAACTTCACCCATCCACAATCATGGCACTTGGGGCGTAGTAGCGGTCTTACAGGGCAAACAGAAAAATACTTTCTGGAAGCGCGTTCCTACTGACGAATTTCCCGACAGAATCGATCGCGTCGGCGAAAGAATAATCGAACCAGGAGATATTATCAGCTTTACTACCGAAGGAATTCATAGCATAGAACCCGTGGGAGACGAACCGACGATAACCTTTAATTTATATGGTGAAACTCATGGCAGCAAAAGATTTCAGTTCGATCTCGAGCGACATACTGCCAAGCATTTTTAATGGTTATTAGTTATTGGTCTTTGGTTACTAATAAACACAAAGGACAAACAACATGAGTTAAATTACATTGAACGCTCGACAATCAACCAGCAATCCCTTTTTCTATCTTAATTACGAATCAGCTTTAGAGTCGTTGGACAATGATTTTTTCGATCCCGTGCAACCTGCTAACTTCTCCCAGCTTACCCTGCGCTTTCGTAACAATAATCTGCTGCCTATTCTCGATTTAGACTCAGCTACAGTTACCGATAAGCAT
>JBFRWK010000287.1:0-59494 GCA_051439545.1 Xenococcaceae cyanobacterium
CGGGCGAGGGCGCGTTCCCAAACGGCTTGCGAAGCCGTGGGGGTGGATAGGGGGGTTTCAAATAGTTTTAAGTCTGTTACCCTAACCGATTTATTGGGTTATCAAACCCCCCATCCCCGCGCCCTCGCTGTAAGCTTTTTATTTGTTTTCGAGCGAGTTTCACAGTGAAATTTAATGAGAAAATAGTGTTTTTCAAGCACTTATACAATAAGGCTTTCAGTTTATCCCGAACTCAGGTTACTTAATATTTTAGGAGAGAAATTAAATAATAAACCATTTATTTCAAACCTTATGCAATTACTCGCTGATAGCTTGTTTAATTTTTTCTTGCGCCAAAAATAATTTGTCCTAACCGAATCATCGTTGCTCCCGCCTCGATGGCTAAGAGATAGTCTCCAGACATACCCATAGATAGCTGATTCATTTGGATACTAGGATATTGTTTGTGGTTAATTTCCCGAGCTAATTGTTTAACTGCCTTAAAAGTAGCTAAAATTTCAGTTTCAGATAATCCTAAAGGCAAAATACTCATTAATCCTTGAATATTTAGAAAATCGCATAACGCAATTTGTGGTAAGTCTTGCCACAACTCTGGTACTTCCCATCCATATTTGTTGGGATCTTTGCGTAATTTAACTTGAAGACAAACTTGAGGTTGACAATCTAATTCCCGAGCCAGTTTGTTGAGACGTTTGGCTAACTTAAGACTATCAACAGAATGAATCCAAGCAAAGTTTTCAATTACTTTTCTGGCTTTATTGGTTTGAATATGTCCGATAAAATGCCAAGTAACATCAGTTAAATCTTGAAGTTCTTGTCGTTTGCTCAAAGCTTCCTGAAGGCGATTTTCCGCAAAATCCCTGATGCCAGCTTCATAAGCTTCTCGCATAGCCAGAGGAGATACTGTTTTAGTTACAGCAATTAAGCGAATATACTCAGGAATATTTGCTCTGATTTGACTAATATTTTGGGCAATCAAGCCTGGCATTATAAATAAATCAGTTTTGTAGTTTATTGAAAAGTACGCTCGTAAATGCTTTCTAGTTGCTGATACTCAAAAAGTGATTTACTGGCACGTAATTTACGTAAACGAGTTTCTACCAGTAAACGAGCCTCAGAACGACTAATAGTTTCAAAAGTTAGACCATTAGCATTAGTCGTTACCAAAAAAAATAGACGTTGAGCATACAAAGTTGTAAATAGTTCTTGGTTTTCCCTAACCAAACAAACTCTATACAGAAGTCCGAAAGTGGGATGATTTAGGTAGGTTTCTTCACTGTAATTGTTCACAGAAGGTTGAAATAAATTTTTGACTAAGCCGTTAAGTAGTTAATCTCTCCCAAATATCATAGCTGCAAACTATTGAAAAACATCAATATCTTTGTTAATAAAGTCTGTTTTTACTATAGGTGCTAGTATTTGAGTTCATCGATCGAAATCTATATATAGGGTAAGAAGTGGCAAATATCGATCGAAAAACACTATATGTATGGTAAAACATGAGCTATAGTATAAGTCCAGATAACCAACTTTTTGTTTAAGTCCCCCACAAAATATGCAGCAAACTTTATTCCTAGAAACAAACCCACTAACCAAGGCGAGTAGCGATATTCAGGTAATTAAAAGGGATGGCTCTTTTGCACCTCTAGATATTACTAAAATTCGCTCTGTGGTTGACTGGGCTTGTTTTGGCAAAAAAGTTAACTCCATTGCCTTGGAAGCGAGATTAACCACTAGATTGCGTCATGGTGTAACGACTAGAGAAATTCAAGACAATTTAATCAACTGCGCTTTAGAATTATGTAGCCCTACAGAACCAGACTGGCGCAATGTAGCAGGAAGATTGCATATTTGGAGTTTGTGGAAAGATACAATTGTCAGTCGTGGTTATGGCTATGGAGACTATGTTAAAACCGTCAGAGATAAGATAGATAATGGCTTATACGATTCAACTATAGAAATTTATTCCCAAGCAGAATTAAAAGAAGCTGGTTCTTGGCTCAATGCGGAATGGGATAAGGACTATGACTATGCAGGGGCAGTATTATTAACTAAACGCTATCTTTTAAAAGATGAGTTACCCCAAGAAGCCTATCTTACCTGTGCTTTACTACTGGCTTCTGTAGAAACCAAATCAGCAAGATTGAAGATAGCCAAAAAGTTTTATGAAGCGATCGCCCAAAGAAAAATCTCTCTAGCTACGCCTATTTTAGCTAATTTAAGAGTTCCCCATGGTTCTTTGTCTTCTTGCTTTATTAGCGCGATAGACGATAACTTAGAAAGCATTTTTGAGACAATCACCGATACAGCGAGAATTTCCAAGAATGGTGGTGGCGTTGGCGTAAATGTCAGCCGTATTCGGGCTACAGGTAGTTGGGTAATGGGTAAAGCTAAAGCTTCTGGGGGGATCGTACCCTGGATTAAACTACTCAATGATACCGCGATCGCGGTTAACCAAGGAGGGCGTAGGGCTGGTGCGGTAACAGTGGGAGTAGATGTTTGGCATCTAGACGTACCAGAATTTTTAGAAATGCAAACCGAAAATGGGGATCAACGGCGTAAAGCTTATGATGTTTTCCCTCAGTTAGTTATTCTCGATGAATTTATGCGTCGGGTAGTAGCTAAAGAAGAATGGATATTAGTCGATCCCTATGAAGTAAAAACGAAATTAGGGATTGAACTAGCAGAACTTTGGGGCGAAGAATTTGAATTTGCTTATCACCACATTGAAAATGAAATTGGCAAAAAAATTACTCTCTACAAAAAAGTAAATGCTCGCGAATTATTTAAAGATATAATGCGGAGTCAGGTAGAGACAGGAATGCCCTATCTTGCTTTTAAAGATACAATCAATCGGGCTAACCCCAATAAGCATGAAGGCTATATCCCTGGAGTGAATTTATGTTGCGAATCTTTTAGCAATGTTAAACCTGGAGTAGAGGCTCATTCCTGTAACCTGGTTTCTATTAACTTGGCTAATGTAGAAGAGACAGAATTACCTAATATCTGCCAGTTATCTGTAAGACTATTAGATAACACGATCGAGCTTACTAGTCCTCCTTTTGCAGCGAGTAAAGCCCATAACGATAAATATAGGACAATTGGGGTTGGTTGTATGGGTTTGGCAGACTGGTTAGCCAAACGCTGCCTCACTTATGATAGTTTGTCCGAAATTAGCTACCTATTTGAAGAAGTAGGCTATTGGTGTACTCATGCTTCTATGGAGTTAGCCAAAGAAAGAGGTGCTTATGCTGCCTATGATGGGAGTGAATGGAGTAAGGGTAAATTAATTGGTGCTAAACCCGTTCAATGGTTTTTAGATAATGCTAGAGATAAACAACGGTGGCAAACTCTAGCAGAAGCTATTAAGAACAATGGTATTCGCAACTCTCATATTACCGCGATCGCGCCGAATACTTCTTCTTCTCTAGTTCAAGGCTGTACTGCCAGTATTTTGCCTGTTTACAGTAAATTTTTCTACGATAAATGGGCTAAAGGAGCTGTACCTATCGCCCCGCCTTTTATCCAAGATTATTTCTGGTACTATCACGAAAACAAAACCTTAGATCAGCAAAAAGTAGTTAAAGCAGTAGCTACCATCCAACAATGGATCGATACAGGCATTTCGATGGAATTATTATTTAATCTCAATCAAGGTGTTTATTTCCCCCAACAACCAGAGCGTTGTCTGAAAGCTAAGGATATCTTTGAAACTTTGATCTTGGCTTGGGAAGAAGGCTGTAAAGCGATTTATTACATTCGTACGGTTCAAAAAGACGATTTTAAAGAGTCCAGTGATAGTTGTACTGCTTGCGCTAATTAATTTTTTGAAAACCAAATCCGTGTAGAACCACAGTCTCTGCACGGGTAGTGTTTTAAGCGTAGATTTGTTAAGCTATAACACCACATATAGAGTATCGAACTAATTTATCTAGCTTAGATTTTTTTAAAGTTTGCTGTTTGACAATTTATGAGCGCAAAAATTCAACAAAATATGTTAGCCAATCCTATTTTTAATCCTAATGGTGATGACAAAATCGAAAATAGGTCGATCTGGTTTGGAAATACTACCAACTTAATGCAACTTAACGATGTGCGCTACTCTTGGGCAGTAAGCTTATATCAACAGATGCGGGAAAATTTTTGGATTCCCCAAAAGCTAGACTTGACTCAAGATGTAACCGACTATTGGAATTTAACCAATGAGGAACGTCGGGCATATGATGGTATTTTAAGTTACTTGACTTTTCTAGATTCGGTACAAACTTGTAATATTCCCCATATTAAAGGTTGTGTTACTGCACCAGAAGTAAGCCTTTGTATGGCAGAGCAAATTTCCCAAGAAGGAATGCACAACCAGAGCTATCAGTACATTATTGAAACGGTAATTCCCAGCGATCGCCGTAGCCGAGTATACGATTTTTGGCGTAGCGACAAAGTTTTGGCAAAGCGTTGTGAATTTATCGCCAGACTTTATCAGAATTATATCGATGATCCCAGTCCCGAAAATTATTTCATTTCCCTACTGGCAGATTATTTATTAGAAGGCATTTATTTTTATAACGGTTTTATTTATTTCTACAATTTGGCTTCACGGATGTTAATGCCAGGTAGTGCAGATATTTTTAAAATGATTAACCGTGATGAACTTTCTCACGTGAGACTGTATCAAAAACTCGTTCCCGAAGCAATGCAGTTATTGCCTCATTCAGTAGAACAGATTTATGAGATGTTTGATACTGCCGTTAATTATGAATGCCATTGGACTAATCATATCGTCGGCGACAGTATTTTAGGTATTACCGAATCTAGTACGGAACAATATACCAAATACTTAGCAAATATACGTTTACGGTCTATTGGCTTAGAACCTTTGTATTCGGCAGAAAAGTATCAAAAAAGTCCTTACAAGCATCTCGAAAATTTCTCAGATACCAAAAAAGATGGTCATACAAAAGCTAATTTTTTTGAAGCGGGAGTTACTAGCTACGTGATGTCTTCTGGTATTAGTGGTTGGGACGAATTTTGATGTCTGCTATGAAGCCAATAGCTATCAGCCAATAGCTAATTAAAAATTAATTGTATTTTTAGCGAGCGCTCACAAGTGTATTTACGGACGATCGCTTTTTTGTTAGTTAGAATTTTTGAAGAAGAGATGAAAAAAAAGTCACTTTTACTCAAGATTCAATAAGCAAATGCTAAGAATACTGATTTTTTTTTGTATTTTAGAGAAAATAACTGCAAACAATAATTACTATTACTTAAATTTTTAGATTAATTTTCCTTATTAAAAATGTCTAATACCTTTTCTACTAAAATTAACAGCGAATCTGGCGAAGCTGGTATAGGCTTTGCTTTTTTGCAAAAGAGTAAATCCCATCCCGCTCGTAACTCAAGCGATGTAGAAACTGTTACTAATGAATCAGCACCATCAGAATCTCTTGAGTTGCAGCTAAGTAAAGCAGACGATCTTTGGCAGCAAGGAAATATTAGTGAAGCTATTGCTTTGTACTGTCAGGCGATCGAACAACAACCTAATGCTACCGAATTATACGGACATTTACTAGCGGTTGTCAGACAACAAACAGAATTAGCAACAGCTTATACTAAATTGGCAGAACAACTCAAGCAAAAAGGAAAAACCAAAGAGGCTGCTCTTTACTATCGTCAAGCTATTGTTCTTAAAGCTATTAACGATCGCGCTCAAAAAAATTATCAGAAAAATCAACCTAATGCCATAGTCGTTAGACCAAAATCTCAGATAAAGGTTTCAGTAGATTCAGCTTTTTCTTTTTTACCATTATCCTCTCAATCCTCCAAACCGCAAATTCTGCAAATAAGTTTGGATAACGACTTCAAAATCAGTGCGCGTCATCATCAAAATGCTAACGATCCGAAAAAAAGAGCAAAACTTTATCTTCAAGAAGCACTCAATTACGGAGATCGGCAAGAATGGGAAGAGGCAGCAAGAGCTTGTCAAAAAGCCCTCGATCTTGCTCCAGATCTGGCAGCAGCTTATAAAATTTTGGGCAATGCCCTCCAAAGAATGGGTAAAACCGCAGCAGCCATGGATTGCTATGCTAAAGCCTTGGAAATTCAGCCAGACTTAGCAGAAGTATATGCAAAAATCGGTAGTCTCTATAGTCAACAAGAACAGTGGCAACCCGCGCTCGAATATTATCAAAAGGCGATCGTTATTAGACCAAATTTTGCTCAAGCCTATCGCAGTTTAGCGGAAATTTGGTCTTTAGTTGGGGAGGTAGCCAAAGCCGAATCTTGCCGACAACAAGCTTTAAGTATCGAATCATCTCAACTAAATGCTGCTGCTAATGAGACTCAAACAAGCAAAGTCGTAGCTGAGTTACCAACCGCGACAACTACAAATAATACTGTTATCGAATATCAAAAATTAGCCCAAGAATTAGAAAAACAGCAGCAATGGCAAGAAGCAGCACTTTATTATCGCAAAGCTTTAGAATTCAACTTGAGTAATTCAGCCAATTTTGCTACTTCTGAAACTAAATTAATCGAGGAATTATCCTCACAGAAACAACCAAGTCAATTACCACCTCAAAATTCTCATACACAACTGTTTACACCTCTCACCGATGATTTTAGAGCCAAAGCTGAAACTAAAGATGTATCATCAGCAGTTCACTGTGCTGCTGGATCGACATCAAAACCTTCTTTAAGCCAATTAGATAAAGCGATTAATCGCTATCTTAAGCGAACAGAAATTCAACCTGATTCAGCTAAACTCCAAACAGATTTAGGTAATTTATACGCTAAAAAACGACAATGGCAAATTGCGATCGCAGCCTATCAACGGGCAATTAAAATTAACGATCGCTACGCTCCAGCTTATCTTAATTTAGCTAAAATTTTGGCTAAACTAGGCAAAAAGAGAGAATCTGTTAGTTATATGTATCGAGCTTTGAGTCTAAATCCAGAAATACTTTCCGCCAAAGATTATTTTTATCTGGGTAAAAGTTTTATCGAGCAAGATCGATTACGTAAAGGTTTAAGCTATTGTCTTAAAGCAGTGAGATTAGACCCAAATTATCTAGAAGTCTATTATCACTTAGATAAAGTCATTACTCACAAAGGACAACAACAAAAAGCAATTAATTACTTATATCAAGCAATTAAGCGTAATCCCAAAGATTTACAAGCGTACTATCTGCTCGGTCAAACTTTAGCAGCGCAAACTAATTGGGATGAGGCGGTTAAAGCTTACAGTCAGGTTTTGCAGATCCAACCAAAATTCCCCCTGGCTTCGGAAAAACTCAATCATGCTTTAGCCGAAAAGCTCAAACAGCAAAAGCAAAAAATAAATCAAATTAACTCTAATTAAATTAAACATGAGCGGTAATGTTCGAGTTCCTTTTGTCGATTTGAGTTGGCAACACCAACCAATTCAAAAACTAATTAACGAAGCAATCGAGCGAGTAATTGCCAGAGGCGATTTTATTTTAGGGAAAGCTTTAGCGGAATTTGAGACCGCCTTTGCTAGAGCTTGTGGTGTAAAATATGCTATAGGCGTAAGTTCGGGAACAGATGCCATTGCTCTCGGTTTAAAAGCTTGTGGCATTGATAAAGGAGATGAAGTCTTAATTCCCGCTAATACTTTTATCGCTACAGTTATTGGCGCAATCTACGCAGGAGCAACCCCAATCTTAGTTGATTGTCATCCCCACACAGCTTTAATCGACCTAGAAGCAGCAGCAAAAGCAGTTACCCCCAAAACTAAAGCCATTATGCCAGTACATTTGTACGGACAAATGGTTTCTCCGCAACAACTATTAGATTTTGCTAATACTTACAATTTGCTCATTTTTGAAGATGCTGCTCAAGCTCATTTAGCACGACGAGAAGGCTATATCGCTGGCTCTGTTGGGTTAGCAGCAGGTTTTAGTTTTTATCCCAGTAAAAATTTAGGCTGTTTTGGTAGTGGAGGCATAGTTACCACAAATGATGAACGGATAAATCTCAAAATGCGCAGTTTGCGAAACTATGGCGCACCTCGTAAATATTTTCATACGGATTTAGGGACAAATAGCCGTTTAGATACGCTTCAAGCTGCTATTCTTCAGGTTAAACTTCCCTATTTAGCTGAGTGGAATCAAGCCAGAAACAAAGCTGCCGAACAATACTACCAGGCTCTCAAACCTCTAGAGGCAGAAGGAATTACTTTACTGGAAAACCATTCGTCTCTCGGTCATGTCTATCACTTATATGTCATTCGTTTGGGACAATTTTTAGCCAGTCAACGAGAAGCAATTCAACAAAAGTTACTAGAGAAAGGTATCCAAACAGGTATTCACTATCCCATCCCCTGTCACTTACAACCAGCCTATCGTTATTTGGGTTATCAGCTAGGAGATTTTCCCGTGGCCGAATTATTATGTAAAGAAATATTATCATTGCCCATGTATCCTGGATTAGAGCAAAATCAAATAGAATTAGTTAGTGATAAATTATTACAAGTTATTACAAGATAAAGATAGTAAATAATAACTAGCAACTATTTATGCAGATTGAAAATTCAACAATTAATCAGAATGAGCGCAGGATTTTTAATTTTATTATCCTTGCTCTATTAACTGTACTCTATGCCCCTCTCATTATTCATTGGTATGATGGTTGGCTGAATAAAAGTATTAGTATCGAGCATGAATATTTTAGTCATGGACTAATTGGCTTTCCTTTTGCTGGCTATATCTGTTGGCTTAAGCGCAAAAAATGGCCAAGAATTAAAGAACAAGCTAATCCTTTAGGTATTGTTGTTTTAGGGATAGGCTCAATTTTTTATCTGACGGGTGTTCCCGAATTGGTAAATTTATCTTTTCCTTTAGTGCTAGCAGGAATTTGCTTAATCGCTAAAGGGATAGAGGGCTTAAAATTACAAGCGTTTCCTTTATTACTGGTATTACTGGCAACTCCTAACTCTCTGCCTTATTTAATTACTCCTTTTACGTTACCCTTACAGAAATTTATTGCAGGCACGGCAGGATTCATTTTAATGCAATTTGGCTTAGATGTGAGTGTAGAGCAAATTTATTTGGCTGTGGGGGGAAGACTCGTAGAAGTTGCCCCTTATTGTGCGGGATTGAAAATGCTATTTACTAGTTTGTACGTAGCATTGATGTTACTCTACTGGACAGATAATTTACGCGATCGCTCAAAAACAACTACTCTTCTAATAGGAGCAGTCATAATTAGTGTAATCGCCAACATATTTCGTAATACACTCTTGACCTTTTTTCATGGGACGGGAAAAGACGAACTTTTTGTCTGGTTACACGATAGCTGGGGTGGAGATCTCTATTCAACTATCATGTTAGGTTCGATCGTTTTATTACTGAATTTTTTAGACAAGTTTAATTTTGCTTCTGAGTAGTAACAAATATTTGCATTCTATGGATCGTCTAAAGCTCAACAAAAATTTATCAATCTACTTATCCCGAATGCAAAAGAGATGGTCTATCCTGCGTATCTCGCTTATATTATTGTTATCAACTTTGATAATTGTAGGGGCTGCGCCTGGTTATATTCGAGGAGGAAACTGGTCTTGGTTAAATGTTCCCCCAACAGCTAATATTCAGCAGATTAAGGGCATACTATCTACAGGATTAGGATTAGATAATTGGCAAATTGTCGATCGACAACAAATTAGAATTGGTGGTCATAGATGGGTAGGGCAAATTATTAAACAAGAGGATTCTCAGCCAATTATGTTGCTCCTCAAACCACAAACCTATTATCTGAATAAACCCGAAGTAGAATGGATGGATATTAATGGTCTAGAAAGATGGAAAACTGATTCTCATAGTCAGATTCAATTTACTGTCTCTCAAGAGGAAAATTCCTTACCCACTACTGCGCGTTTTTTCCGTGCTTGGAATCAAAGACAAACCTTCGCCGTAGTACAATGGTACGCTTTCCCCCAGGGAGGACATTATGCCGTTTCTAGCTGGTTTTGGCGAGATTTAATGGCTCAATTACGCGGAAATAGAATTTCCTGGGTAGCAGTATCTCTGAGGATTCCTATTAACCCTCTCGAAGAGCTTGAAGTTGCCCAACCCTTTGCCCAATCTTTAGCCCAACAAGTTCAGGCAGAGTTACAAAAGATTGCTACCAATAAATCTCCCTAAGTAACTCGATCGACTGAAGAAGTTAAGGCAAGGCCACCAGTTTAGCCGTTTTCAATCTTGGCTATTTTATGTTTAAAGTTAATCACAGACAACATTCGACCGTTAAGATGATTACCCAAAAACGAAGTCTTAGTTGGCTGCCTCTAGCAATTATACTCTGGACAATAGATATTGGTTTTTTGAGTAATTTTAGCTGGAGTCAAGAGTCAATTTCTTTACCGAAGAAAGAAAAATTAGCTCCTTTTCCTCCTAGGTCAATAGAATTGGCTCCACCCACCTTCGATAACGATAACCCCCCTCCTCCCAACATCCCATCTCCTCAATTTGAACAGAATCTCGATCGAGAATTCGATACTTATCGTTTGGATGTGGGAGATAGTGTAAATGTTAATGTACCTTTATTTCCCGAATTTAATACCGTCGGCGTTATTAATGAAGAAGGAAATATTATTATGCCTATTTTGGGCAGAATATCTTTGAGAGGGTTAAGTTTAACGGAGGCAGAAGCAAAAATTATCTACGAACTGAGTAATCGTTATTTACAAGTAGAACCAGAAGTTATTGTCGCACTAGCTGCACCTCGTCCAGCCCAAGTTGGCATTTTAGGAGAAGTAGTTCGTCCTGGGTTTTATAATTTTGTCTCTGGTTCGCCTCTGAATATTGCTCTTGCAGCAGCAGGAGGCAGCACCAAAAATGCAGATTTACGTTCGATTATAATTCGTCGCTCTTTGGTTGACGGCACTCTTATCGAAAGGGAAGTAGATTTATATACACCATTACTTAATAGTGAAGCTCTGCCTAATGTGAGGCTACAAGGAGGAGATACTATTATTATTAATAAGTTAGAAGTAGGTTCAGATCTAGATTACGACCGCGCTCTAATTGCTAGATCGACTCTACCCCAGCAAACAATTAATGTTAGGATTGTCGCCCCCCTTGATAGGGGAGGTAGAGTCTTACGTAATATATCTTTACCTAATGGTAGTACTTTTCTCGATGCAGTTGCTTCTCTTCCCCCAGGAGACGGGATCCTCATCAAAAGAGAAATTGCCATAATCCGATTCGATCGCGAACAGGGAAAAGTAACTAGCCAAATTCTCGATGCCAGAAAAGCATTGAATGGGGATGTAGCTAAAGATGTTACTCTTCAAGATGAAGATGTACTGGTTGTTAGCCGTACCTTTATTGGTGAAGTCCTTAATGCTTTTAGCGTTCTTACTCGACCCATTAGGGATATTTTGGGTTTCCGAAACTTTTTCGATTTTCTATTTGAGTAATTATTATATAAGTTAGACTCAAGAAAAATTCGCTGACGCTCATAAATTCTAAGAATTTTTTCAACTTTAAGTTAAGATTATTACTGCTATTCGTGGGTTTGGCTCGATCGATATGACTCCACCGATTGTTAAACGTTTTTTGATTTCTTTTGAACAGCACAAATTATTGGGCTTGTTTATTTTTCTTCTGAGTTTTGGTGTATCGGGTATTATTGCCCTACAACCAGAACCACCTGCTCCTGAAACTACTTATAAAGCTAGTGGGCAACTATCTTATAGTAACCCTCCTCCTTTATTTACCACTACAGGAGAACAGCTACAACAACAAGGAAGATTAGTTAATGTCGATATTTTGCTCGGGCCTAGTGTTCAGTCAAAAATTAGAAATCAATTAGGACTTAGTAGCCAGGAAATTCAACGAATAATTGAAAGAAATCTTCAGATTAATGTTCCTCAACCAGGAGAAACAGCATTAATTTCTCTTGAATATAATAATGCCCAAACGCCAGAAGAAGCAGTAACAAGATTAGGCGTGTTTATGAGCGCGATGGTAGAGCAAAGCCGTTTACTCAACACCTCTCAACTTAGAGGCAGAATTGAGGCATTGCAATCGAGATTAGGAGAAGTACAGGGAGATTTAGCTGCTGCGGAAGAAAGTTTTTATCGATTCATCAGTAAAGAAGGAACTCCTCTACTCGCAATTCAGGATGGTAGCCTTTTTACAGGTATTACAGGCAGTCAACAACAGCAAAGACAACTAACTTTAATTTTGGAAGAAATAGATGGTCAGATCGAGAGCTTAGTAGAGCAGTTAGGCTTAGAGCCTGAAGAAGCTTATATTGCTTCTGCTCTTAGTGCCGACCCAATTTTGGCAAATTTACGAGCGCAAATTTTACAAAACGAAACAGAAATTAAATTACGTCAACGAGATTTGCGTCCAGAACATCCGACAATGGTTACGCTACGGAAGCAACAGGCAACTAACGAGCAATTATTTGCAGAAAGAGCGCAAGAATTACTTGGAGGTACTGGTAAATTAAGACCTTTACAACCAGATCTCAGTCCAGTCGAACTTAATACTGTTGAACTGAGGCAAGATAGTAGTCTCGATCCCGCTCGTCAACAACTTGCGAATACTCTAGTGACGCTTAGAACTCAAAAAGAAGGAATAGAAAGACAGCTAGAGTCCGTCAGACTGACAGAACAAGAGCTAAGAGAACAATACGAACAATTTCCCGAGCAACAATTGCAACAAGCTCGTTTAGTTCAAGAGGTAGAAACTAAAAGAGCTTTATATCAAACAATTTTGACCGCTTTAGTCGACGCTCAATCCGCAGAAGCAGAAACTACTGGTAGTTATGCTATTGCCCAGGCTCCTGTGGTTCAAGAAATTCAACCTACTCGTTTTGCCGTTACCAATCGGTTCTTAATTTTGGCTGGTGGCGCGGGAATTGGTTTAGTTGCTGCTGCTGGTACAATATTTTTACTAGCTACCTTAGACGATCGCTTACATACACCTCAAGAACTCAGGGATTTATTAAACGACCGAGAAGTACCTGTTTTAGGACAATTACCCTATGTAGTCTGTTTTAATTTTAATGGTCAAGAAACACCTATATTAGTAGACAACGATTCTAGCTACTTAGCCTATTATGAAAGGGTTCGTAGTAATATCCGTCGTTTCGGCTCGAAATCGGCAAAAGTAATTGCTATTAGCAGTGTTAGTGCCGAAGAAGGCAAAAGCGTTACAGCTTTTAATTTGGCGATCGCTTCTGCTCAAGCAGGAAAACGGACTTTATTGATAGAATTAGATTTACGTTCTCCTTCTAATGCGGATACCTTACAAGTAGAACCAGACCCAGAAGCCAGTGCAGAACCCCTTAACTACTACGCAGAACGCAACGAGGCAATTCGTTTAGTGCCAGGGGTTGCCAACTTATATGTAGTGCCTAGTCCTGGCCCTTTGCGTCAAGTAGTAGCAGTTTTAGAGTCTGGCGAGTTACGTAAATTGATTGAAGATGCCCGTGGTCGTTTCGATCGGGTTATTATCGATACTCCTTCTCTTTCTAAATGTAATGATGCTCTGTTGATCGAATCTTTAACTGATGGAATGATTTTAGTCGTCAGACCAGGAATTACCCGTGGCAGTATGCTAGGAGAAACAGTAGATCAGTTTACCGAAACAGATATTTCACTGTTAGGTGCAATTATTAATGATGTGGATAGAATAATTACTATGTCCGAATTCGATTCTCAAGGATTGTTGGAAACAGAGACCGAAGAAGTCGAGCGGGAACAGCCATTAGGTAATAAATTATCTTAAAAATTACCAAAAAATAACCAAATAAAAGAGAAACCGAATGCTTCAGTTTCTCTGGTGGTTTTATTTAGCTATAAAACAGGTGATGCTTGTAGGCATCCTAAGAGATTTAGTTGTATACTTTACCGCCTCCCCACATAGTACCGCGAATTTTTGGTTGAATTAGAATATGTCCGGCAACAGCTTTGAGGTCTTCCTCTGTAAGATTTCTCATTAGAGGATAGAGATCGGAACGAGAGGTATTAGGATGTAGTTCTTCAAGGCTAATTTCTCCATCATAAGTAACAGGATGTTTGAGATATTCTACGATTCCTTCGACATTATCTTTAGGGGGTTCGGCATTAGCCAAAGCACTAAGACCTAGTCCTACGTTAGGATTAGTTTTTGTAGTACCTGATTTGTGACAATAACTACAGGTATCTACAAACACCTTTTGTCCTTGCTTAACTTGTTTGAGACTTAAAACTACTTCATCTCCCGCCTCATTCAATTTAACTGTGCGGATATCTCGATCTAGTCCAATGGCAGCAGCACTACCAACTTTAAACTGAATTACCAAAAATAAAACGGCTACAACTGCTAATAATAATCGCTTTAACATTGTTTCTCCTCAAAAAATTTGGCTTATTTATACGGCATAAATAAATATACCAATAGATTTAACTCTTACCTCTAACCGCGTATGGGCGGTAGCAGAATGGGGCTTGTATTTAATTTATTTTTGTGAAGACAACAGTTAAATGTTGTCTTCTAGCCCCCTTCCTTTGCAAACACCATCATCTAATGACGGTGTAACGCTGACTAGCTCATAGCCAGGAAAGATTAAACACTCATCATAAATATCATGCCATTCAATAGACACAATTGATGCAAATTAATAGGGGATAATTAATTGGTTTAATTATTACTTTTGAAAAAATAAATGTAATTTTCCAGATTTATCTATGTTTGTATTATCTTGGTTAGCTTCTAGTCTAATTACTCCCGATCCCGAATTTAGACGTTTGTATCGAGTACTAGAAAAGCATGGTTTTGAAGTACGCCTAGAATTACCGCCAAAACAGGGAGCTTATGGTTTATTTGAACATAATTCTCAAACTATTTGGATTAATCCTGTAGTTTTTGAATTAGGCATTGCTCAACCTACTTTGGTTCATGAAGCGGTTCATGCTGCTCAAAGTTGTGCGGGTAAAACAGGTTTAACTACTTTAAACTTAGATCTATCTCCACCACAGATAACTAAGCCTTTCTTTTTTCGCTATCATAACTATCGCCGTGAGCTTGAAGGAGAAGCTTACACTATACAAGTACAACCCAATAGAACTGAGTTAGCGATCGAGTTACTGGAGCGATATTGTTCTGACAAAGGTTCTTAGCTATTGGCTAATCAATTAAATTTATGGCAGCAACACCAGAAATAAGAAAACAAGTCCAACAACTAAAACAGCAACTACAAAAAGCAGGATACGCCTACTATGTTCTTGATGAGCCGATTATGGAGGATACGGTATACGATCGACTGTATCGTCAGCTACAAGATTTAGAAAGCCAATATCCCGAACTAATCACAATCGATAGTCCTACCCAAAGAGTTGGAGATAAACCCGCATCTCAGTTTACCTCGGTTAAACATAATATTCCTCTCTATAGTTTAGAAAATGCTTTTAATTTGGAAGAGTTAGCCAAGTGGGAACAAAAATGGCGAAAGCAAGCACCAGATACTGTAGATGCTAGTTATGTCTGTGAACTCAAAATTGATGGTTCGGCTTTAGCTTTAACTTATGAAAATGGTGTTCTCGTTAGAGGTGTTACTAGGGGTGATGGGGTAACTGGGGAAGATATTACTCAAAATGTCCGTACTATTCGTACTATTCCTTTAAGACTCAATTTGGACGCTCCTCCTTCTCTTGTCGAAGTTAGAGGAGAGGCTTTTTTACCCCTCGATGTCTTTGACAAAATTAACCAAGACAGAGAAATTAAAGGAGAATCTTTATTTGCTAACCCTCGTAATGCTGCTGCGGGGACTTTACGCCAACTAGATGCTAAAATTGTTGCCCAACGTCATCTAAATTTCTTTGCTTATACCCTGCATTTACCAACATCTGCCGATCGCTATTCTCTTCAATCTCAATGGGAATCTTTGGAATTGCTACAAAAGATGGGATTTTTAGTCAACCCTCATCGTCAATTATGCCCATCTCTATCAGAAGTTAGTCAATATTACCAGCATTGGGAGAAAGCTAGAAATAAACTTCCCTATATGACGGATGGCGTTGTAGTAAAACTTAACAATTATCAGTTGCAGCAACAATTGGGTTTTACCCAAAAATTTCCCCGTTGGGCGATCGCACTTAAATATCCTGCTGAAGAAGCCCCTACTGTAGTCAAAGATATCATCGTTAACGTAGGTAGAACAGGGGCAGTTACACCTATGGCAGTGATGAAACCAGTACAACTAGCAGGTACGACAGTACAAAGAGCTACATTACATAATATCGATCGAGTAAGAGAATTAGATATCAGGATAAATGACACCGTAATCATACGTAAAGCAGGAGAGATAATTCCAGAAGTTGTCCGTGTTATTACTGAATTACGTCCTCCTCATACTCAACCTTATCAAATGCCAATTTATTGTCCAGAATGTCATTCTACCTTAGTTCGTCCTGCCCAAGAAGCAGTAACGCGCTGTATCAATAGTTCTTGCCCTGCTATTTTGAGGGGTAGTTTAGTACATTGGGCTTCCCGCGATGCTTTAGATATTCGGGGTTTGGGTGAAAAAATAGTTATTTCTTTAATCGATAATAATTTAGTCAAATCTATTGCCGATCTGTATAATTTAACCGTAGAACAAATTGCTAGTTTAGACAGAATGGGAACAAAATCTGCCAATAATTTAGTTAAGGCGATCGCTGCTTCTAAAGAGCAATCTTATGCTAGAGTTTTATACGGTTTAGGGATTCGTTATGTTGGTGCTGTTAATGCTCAAATATTGACTCAAAACTTTCCTAATATTGAATTACTATCTCAAGCATCCATTACTTCGCTAGAAGCTGTATATGGAATTGGTGAAGAAATAGCTCAATCGGTTTTTCAGTGGTTTAAAAATCCTGCTAATTTAGCTTTGATAGAGTCTTTAAAATCGATGAATTTAACCTTTGCAATTAATGATGAGTCCCCCAGAATTAAGCCGAAAGAAAACAATAATTTAGCTGGAAAGATATTTGTTATTACTGGGACTTTACCTAGTCTTACGCGGAAAGAAGCTAAGGAATTAATCGAACGACTAGACGGAAAAGTTATTAGTTCTGTCAGTAAGCAAACTAATTATATAGTAGTAGGGGAAAATGCAGGCTCAAAACTAATTAAAGCAGAAGAGTTAGGAGTTACTAAATTAAATGAAAAGCAATTACTAGAATTACTAGATATATAAATAAAAACAAAATACTAATATAATAGTAGTTATTGTTTTAAGATTAAAAGAGCTTGGATATTCCGAGCTTATTTGGATTGATTAGTAATATTTATTACTCAAAATACTTTCAATCTTACTAGCTATTTACTCTCTTAAAATTCTAATTAAACCATTCAACTTTTGATTTAATAGAATCGCGACGGCTTTGAGTACTAGGATTGTCACTATATCCCAGATATAAATAGCCCAAACACATATCTTTTTCAGATAATTGAAGAAAGTCTTTTAACTCTTGAGTATAAGTTATTCCTCCCGATCCCCAAAAACTACAAATATTGTAGGCTTGAGCCGTTAAAGCCATGTTTTGAACGCTACAAGCAACAGCTTCTATTTCTTCAATTTTAGGTATTTTTTCGGAGTTTTGCCTGACCATACAAATAATAACTACGTGAGAAGACTTAAGAATATTTGTTTTCATCCGTTCAAATTTTTCTAGTTTAAAGTCTTTTTCTGGAGTAAGTTGTTTGTATAAATTTGCCTGAAAATTTGACAACTTTTCTAGTCCAGAGTCAGTAAAAACTTTGAATCGCCAAGGCTGAGTTAAACCATGGGTTGGAGCCCAAGTAGCATTTTCTAAGATTTGCCAAACTATACTATCATCAATTTTCTTTCCGTTGAAAAAACGAGGCTTGGTCGAACGGCGAGATTTGATTATTTCATTAATGGTTTGTGGTAGTGAACTCATTTTTAATTATTAAGCTAAATTTAAAATAAAATTACTGTTGTTTTCTTCTAAGTGCAGTTAAATTTAAACTTGGTTAAGATGTAAAACGGATGTCAGAAAAAATATTGACATTAATAATTACTAAATTGACTATTGGCAGTAATGAAAGCTAGAGGTTAATATCGCAAGATAACAATAAGTAAATTTTTAGGAAAAATAGCGAGATATAACTTAAGTGCATCAGTATGTGATTGTACAGTTACAAAACTCTATCTCCCCTAATTTTTACCTAAACCAAACTAATAAATTTGATAGATTGCCCTTACTCGGTCATCTTCTGATAACTTCAATAGATATTATGAATGAAAAATGAAGCCAATTGAAGCAGCACCACAATCTAGATTGTCACCTATGAAAGAAAACTCTCAAAAAGATAGTAAGAAACTACTACTAATTGATGATGACCCTAATCTGATTTTACTAGTTAAAGATTATTTAGAATTCAGGGGTTATCAGGTCATGACCGCGGAAAACGGTAGAGAGGCTTTAGATATCCTAGAGCAACATGTTCCTGACATGATTATTTGTGACGTCATGATGCCAGAAATGGATGGTTACGCTTTAGTAAACCATATCCGAGAAGAACCCCGTACTAAAAGAATTCCCGTTCTGTTTCTCTCTGCTAAAGGTCAAAGTCAAGACCGAGTTAAAGGTTTAAATGAAGGTGCTGATGTATATATGGTCAAACCTTTTGAACCTGAAGAGTTAGTTGCTCAAGTAGAATCATCTCTAAATCAAATTCAACGTTGGAAAGAAGTTCGTCCTATGGGCATAGATGGTAGTGGCCCGACTATTGTCGTGCCTCACCATGTCGAACTTACGCCTACAGAATTAAAAGTCGTTCAGTTAGTGGCTAAAGGTATGGCTAACCGCGAAATTGCCGAAAAGTTAAAAGTTAGTCAGAGGACGATCGAAAGTCATGTTTCTAATATGCTTAACAAAACTAGCCTCAACAATCGTACTGAATTGGCTCGTTGGGCGATCGAAAGTAATATGGCATAATTCATAATTTTTATTAATAAGTAAAATACAAAAGTTTTTTGGGAAAAATACTTGTAATTTAGAAAAAAATCTATTATAATCAGATACTGTGCTGGCGTAGCTCAGTTGGTAGAGCTGCTGATTTGTAATCAGCCGGTCGCAGGTTCGAGTCCTGTTGCCAGCTTGCAGTAAATCTAAAGCTTAGTAGAGATATCAATCGCAATAGCCGATTTTCGGGCTAAACTCGGTAAACCACTAGGAGCGATCGTCCATTTTAAAGTTCATCTCAAAAATTTTAGCTTGGCTCGATCGCCAACTATGCCTCATTAATTTTTTTAATAAAGGGGTAGCTTCTTCTACTGACTTTGTCTGATAGGCAAAATGATGATTTTCTAGGGGATGAACATACTGAGGAGTATAATTACCCAGAATAGAAACACGGGGGGTATTGGTCGAATTTACCGAAGTATCGTGCCAACAAAGCCCGTGAGAAACAATTGCCGATCCTGCCGTACCAGTAATTTTTTGTGCTGCTATTTCAAACTGCTTTAAGTTGGGTTTGTCAGCTAATTTTTGACTTCCAGGGACAAATAAAGGCGCACCGTTTTCTGGGGTAAAATCTTCTACCAACCAAATTACCTGTATTTCTAAAATTGGATGGGAAAAATAAGGTGGTTTCATTGCCCAATAAGGATAATCTACATGAACTCCCATTCTTTGGGCTTGAGGATGAAGGATATGGGCAGAAAAACCCCCTAAAATGATATCTTCTCCTAAAATGGCTTGAATTAAGGAAATAATACTGGGGTGTTGTACTAATTTACAAAAAATTTCCCCTTGGTAAATTAAACCATATACTCTTTCTTTTTCCCCCAGTGTCACTGGCGTATCTGTTTTTCTTGCTTGAGAAGCTAACTGAAGCACTAAATCTCGTGCCGTTTGGGCTTCTTCTGGTGTAATTAAATCTGGTAAGATAACGTACCCTTTCCCTGCAATAATCTCATTAGCTAGTTCGAGTACCTCATTCATTACACTTTCCCTTCAATTAAACCATTAAAACCATAAACTTCACGACTACCCGCGATCGCGACTAATTCTATTTCTTTTTCATCTCCTGGTTCAAATCTTACTGCCGTACCCGCAGGAATATTTAAACGCATTCCCTTCGTTAATTCTCGCTCAAATCGTAAAGCTTGATTGACTTCGTAAAAATGAAAATGAGAACCAACCTGGATAGGGCGATCGCCTGTATTAGCTACTGTTAGGGTTATGGTTTCTCGCCCTTGGTTTAATTCAATTTCTCCTGGTTGAGTAATAATTTCTCCTGGAATCATAATTTATTTGTGGATTGGTTTTATTTATTTTAGCTTTAATTGATATGACCTTATTTTACCAAATTGAGATTCATAAGAAACTTTGGGATAATGTAAAACAACAAGTAGAAGATTTAGGTTTAAAACTTAGAATTCATACTAAACTTCCTCAAAAAAATAAATAATTGAAAGGTGGGAAATAACCCACCCATAAACTTAACTCAACCCCTTAATTAACTGCTGCTTCGCTACATCTAAAGCTTCACTTAGTTTACTCCCATCTCTTCCACCAGCTTGAGCTAGATTTGGTCTACCACCGCCTCCACCACCGCAGATTTTGGCAATTCCACCGATGAATTTACCTGCTTGAAGTTTCTTCTCTTTAATTACTTTCTGACTAAAAGCAGCAACTAAACTTACTTTTCCTTCAGTAGTAATTGAAGCAATTACTACAGCAGATTCTCCTAATTTTTGTTGTAATCTTTCCGCAGCAGATTGTAAGGATTTGGCATCCATTTCACCCATGTTTGCTACTAAGATTTTAAATTCTCCTACTGTTTCTGCTTGGGATAATAAGCTATCGGATTTAGCTAGGGCGAGTTCTTGTTTTACGGCTTCTAATTCTTTTTGGGTGGCTTTTAATTCTGCTTGTAAATTATTAACTCGATCGCCGATTTCTTCTGGTTTGGCTTTAAAGCGATCGCTCAATTCTTTAACTACTTTATCTCTAACATTTAAGTAATCTAAAACAGAAGCACCAGCTACAGCTTCGATACGTCTAATTCCTGAAGAAATACCAGTTTCGGAGATAATTTTAAAGATGCCAATTTCCGCAGTATTTTTCACATGAGTACCGCCACAAAGTTCCATGGAAACCCCAGGAAAATCAATTACCCTTACTTCATCGGCATATTTTTCCCCAAACATAGCCGTTGCCCCTTTAGCTTTGGCTTCTTCTAAGGGCATAATATTAACATCCGCTTCGTGGGCTTCAGAAATCCAAGTATTTACTAAGTCTTCTACTTCTTGTATTTCTTCTGGTTTTAAAGCACGGGGACAGTTAAAATCAAATCTAAGTCGATCGAAGTCTACTAATGAACCTGCTTGAGAGATAGAATCATCCACAATTTTCTTTAAAGCAGCTTGTAGTAAGTGAGTCGCAGTATGATTAGCTTGGGCGCGACGACGACAAGAGCGATCGATAGTTGCCTTAACAGTGTCTCTTGTATTAAGAGTACCTCGTTCTATTTTGCCGTAATGAACAAAGAAACCAGATTCTTTTTGTACATCAGAAATGCGAATGACAAGATTATCGCCAGACAAATAACCTTTATCGCCAATTTGCCCTCCAGACTCCGCATAAAACGGAGTGCGATCGAGAATTAGTTGTATTTCTGTACCAGCGACCGCATTTTCTACTGCTTTTCCTTCTACTAAGACAGCTTCTACTTTAGCTGTTCCTTGCAGTTCGGTATAACCAGAAAATTTTGTGGGATGGATATGTTCTGCCAGCTTATCTATGCTACCCTGAACGGTAAGATCGATAGTTTGATGGGCTTCTCTAGCGCGATCGCGCTGTTTCTTCATTTCGACGTTAAACTCATCCACATCAACAGTTAAACCCTGTTCGTCAGCGATTTCTTGGGTTAACTCTAAAGGAAAACCATGAGTATCATAGAGGGTAAATGCCTCTATCCCAGATATTTGCTTGGGTTTCTTGGCTAAAATCTCTGCCAGTAATTTTTCCCCTGTTGCTAATGTCTTAAGGAATTGATTTTCTTCTCTTTGTAATTCATTTTTGATAAACTCTTCCCTTTCTCTCACGTTAGGATAAACCGATTCGGAAAGAGCGATCGCAGTTTCAGCAACTTTGTTAATAAAATTACCTTCAATACCAATTAATCTACCGTGACGTATTACCCGACGAATAAGACGGCGTAAAATATAGCCTCTATCTGTATTAGAAGCAGTAACGCCATCAGCGATCAAATGAACTACGGCACGAACGTGATCGCCAATTACTTTAAGAGATGTTTTGGTTTTCTCGTCAGCTTTGCTGTAATCAATTCCTGCAATCTCAGCAGCAGTTTTAATAATCGGGAAAATTAGATCGGTTTCATAGTTATTGGGTACTTGTTGCAGGATTTGCGCCATCCTTTCCAAACCCAAACCCGTATCAATGTTTTGATTTTGTAGCGGGGTAGTATTTCCTTCTGCATCTTGATTCAATTCCATGAATACCAAGTTATAAAACTCGATAAATCTGCTGTCGTCTTCTAAATCTATATTCTCATCCCCCAATTCAGGATGAAAATCATAAAATAACTCCGAACAAGGACCACAAGGACCAGTAGGCCCAGATTCCCAAAAGTTATCTTCTCCCATACGCTGAATACGATGTTCGGGGATACCTACCTTGTCGCGCCAAATAGCAAAGGCTTCATCATCAGTATGAAATACACTAGGTATAATGCGTTCTGGAGGTAACTGATACACTTGAGTAGAAAGTTCCCACGCCCATTCTATAGCTTGTTCTTTAAAATAATCTCCAAAGCTAAAGTTACCCAACATCTCAAAAAAAGTATGATGTCTGGCAGTACGTCCCACATTCTCGATATCATTGGTACGGATACATTTTTGGGATGTGGTAGCGCGGGGTTGAGGTGCTTTTCGTTGTCCTAAAAATATTGGTTTGAAAGGCAGCATCCCTGCTATGGTTAATCTTACTGTGGGGTCTTCTGATATTAGAGATGCACTGGGTAAGATTTTGTGTTGTCTCTCTTCGTAGAATTTAAGGAATTTATCGCGGATTTCGCTACCGCTTAAATAAGGGAGGGATTCAGCCATAGTAGTTTATGTAATGCAACTTACTTAGATCGATCGTATTTATTTATTCTTGCATTTTTGTGGCGAACCTTACTCCAAACCCTTTTTTAAAAAATAGAAAGAGAAAACAAGGCTATTTATTTTGAAGCAAATAATCTACGTTTCTTCTCCTTACATTAATGAGCGATAAAATAGTTACAATTTACAACAGCGATCGCATTCCATGAATATTTGTAGGGACGGTTCGCGAACCGCCCCTACGGGGTTTATCGATCAAAATCATAATCGGTCAAAATCGATCGCGTTTACCATTTAGACGGATTGTTAGGATGTAATTGGTCATTTTGCCATGACACAGGATTATTAATAATATATTCGCGAATTTTATTTAATAATTCTTCGTTACGAATAATATGTTCATAATAATTACGTTGCCATACGGGTGTACCTGGTGAGTTGCGGATTAAATTAATTTGTTTGGTGGAAACGGTTTTAAATGCACCAATTAAACGCCCTAATGGTTTTCGTTTCAATTCAGGATTTATTGGTAAATTTTTATCGGTTAAAACAATATCATTTCGGGTTAATGTTGGGGCAACATATCCTGTAGGGGCAGTTCGCGAACTGCCCCTACGAGGTTGGTCGGTAATAACCATAATCCCATGAAAATGATTGGGCATAATTATCCATTCATCTAAAATTAAATACGGATAACGTTGGGATAACCATTGATAGGTTTCTGCTACAATTTCACCATATTGATTTAACCGCATAAAACCATCAACAATATCACCAAATAAACATTGTCTTTGATAACAACAAATGGTGACAAAATAAAATCCTGTTTGAGAATAATCGTAACCTGGTAATCTAATCGATCGCCTGTGATGTTTTTCTGGGTAATATTTCATAAAAAGAAATTACCCAATATTTAAAAAAAGCAATCTAATTTACATCAACATTTATAGGGGTCAACAACCGTCGATCCCTACTAGGAATAAATAACTTGATTAGGACAAGATTTACCTTGTTCGATATCGGTAATATTCGATAAGGTTGTGGTTGCGATATTTTCTAAAGCATCGCTAGTAAAAAAAGCTTGATGACCCGTAATAATTACGTTAGGAAAAGTTAGTAGCCTCTGAAACACATCATCTTCAATTACTTCATCAGATAAATCTTGAAAAAAGAGATTCTCTTCTTCTTCGTAAACATCTAAAGCCAAATAGCCAATTTTTTTAGATTTTAAACCTTTAATAACTGCTTTTGTATCGATCAAAGCTCCCCTACTAGTATTAATTAACATGACTCCTGATTTCATTGAAGCGATCGCTCGATCGTTAATTAAATGATGATTTTCTTTAGTTAGGGGGCAATGCAAACTAATAATATCTGATTGAGATAGTAACTCTTCAAAATCGACATAATTAGCGTAATTTTTAGCAAATTCATCGTTAGGATAGGGATCGTATGCCAAAATTTTGCACCCAAAACCGTGGAGAATTTGACCGATAACTCTGCCAATTTTTCCAGTACCGATAATACCCACAGTACTACCATGGAGATCGAAACCTAGTAACCCGTTAAGGGCAAAATTACCTTCTCTGACTCGATAGTATGCCCGATGAATTTTCCGATTTAAAGTTAGAATTAGAGCGATCGTATGTTCGGCAACAGCATAAGGAGAATAAGCTGGTACTCTTACTACAGTTAGATTTAAGTCTTTAGCAGCACGGAGATCGACATTATTATAGCCAGCACAACGTAAAGCAATTAGACTAGTTCCTCCTGCTGCTAAACTTTCAAGGATAGGTCGATCGAGGAGATCGTTAACAAAAACACAAACTGCGGGAAAGTTTTTAGCTAAAGTTACAGTCTGACTATTTAAACGAGGCTCAAAAAAAATTAATTCGTGGTTAAATTGAGCATTGATAGTTTCCAAAAACTGGCGATCGTAAGACTTCGTATTGAAGACAGCAACTTTCATAAAAAGTAAACAGTAATAAAAAACTAATACCATAGCAAACAGTAATTATGATTGCTATATTTTCAAGTTAAAAGAAATTAGCATCGATTGACCAAAAAAATATGCAAATTTCACGACAAAAGCTAACACCATATTTCTTTCTTTTACCTGCTCTTATCATTCTCTGTATTACTGTCTTTTTCCCCGCTATTCAAGCTTTTTCTTTGAGCTTTACCCGCTACGATTACGACTTAACTCAAGCACCTGAGTGGGTGGGATTGAGTAATTTTGAACGTTTGTGGACAGATCGAGTATTTTGGCAAACTTTAACGAATACTTTAGTGTATTTAATCGGAGTTGTCCCGATCTTAGTAATTTTTCCCTTGATTTTGGCGATTTTAGTCAATCAAAAGCTACGGGGAATTCATTGGTTTCGTACTGCCTTTTACACTCCAGTAATAATTTCGATGGTGGTAGCTGGTATTGCTTGGAAAGCACTCTATACTAATAACGGTATCCTCAATCAATTTCTGCAACATCTAGGTTTTGCTGAGGGAATTCCCTGGTTGACTAGCACTCAATGGGTACTCCCAAGCGTGATGGTAGTTACTATCTGGAAGGGATTGGGGTATTATATGGTGATTTATCTAGCGGGATTACAATCTATCTCTCCTGAATTATACGAAGCAGCAGCGATCGATGGTTCGGATGGTTGGCAAAAACATTGGGATATTACTCTACCCTTAATGCGTCCCTATTTATTTCTCGTAGCTGTTATTTCTGCTATTTCCGCTACCAAAGTCTTTGAAGAAATTTATATCATGACTCAAGGAGGGCCTCGTAATAGTTCTAAAACTGCCGTATATTATTTGTACGAAAGAGCATTTCAGGATTTAGATGTCAGTTATGCCTGTACTATTGGTCTGGTTCTTTTCCTGGTAATTTTAGGCTTATCGATTATTAATATCCGTTTATCTAAAAATTGATCGCGGAGTACAGTTCACTATTCTTATAATTTTACACGAGAAAAATAATCTAAGTTTAGCTATGCTTAGTTATAATAAATTCTATTATTAATAACTGTTAAGGCAATGGTAATCGCTAATCCAAGCACTGCTACTAATTCTCCCAAGCTTATAGATTCTCTAGGGAAGGTGGCGATCGTTGCCTACAAAGAATCTACCGATCTACTTCAGCAATACTTTACTGAATCGGGATTTGATTGCCAAGTTATTCGTCAACAACATAAACCCGAATATAAAAATTACTCTCAAAGCTATCTAGTTCTGCTGAATCATTGCGCTGCCTGGGAAATTGCGCGCCAAGCAACCAAACCTACTTTAATTGTAGAAGCAGATTTCGTACCAGTAATTAACTTTTCTCAACTTCCATTAACTTTTTCGCCACAGCAACCAAATGTCGGGATTTCCTGGTTATATACCTGTGCGCCACAAGTTTACAGCGTCTCTGCTGATGGTTATGCACAAGGTTTTTCTACCTCTATGGTTGCTTACATCATCACTCCCCAAGGAGCTAATCATCTGTTAGACTTAGCGGATGCGATCGCCAAAAATCCCGGACCCACTGTTTATTCTAGTTGGGATTCCCAGATTGAGGGATTTCTCCGCCAAAAAAAGCTAAAAAACTATCTTCCCTTTCGCAATTACGGAGAACATGGCGGTTTACCCAATCGAGAACATCATCAACACGGTTTAAGTAAGAGCCATCGTGCCGATGTACTTTATGGGAAACTGGCATTTTTGCCGATGTATGCTGCTAACAGTCGGCTTAACTTTATATTAATTAGACTCAAAGCTCGAATCAAGGGAATTGCCCGTCTATTTTTGGGCAAATTCCTTCGTATTGCTGTGATTAAAGGTTCTAGTGTCCCTGGTAGATTAATTAAATTTGCCCTTAACAGACAACTGACACTCTCTCTGTAACAGAATTAGAAACAGGCTCGAACTATGGTTGATTTTACAGTTGCTATTTGTACCTATAACGGCGAAAAAAGATTGCCTGATGTCTTAGATAGAGTGCGATCGCAAATAGATACAGAAAATATTTCTTGGGAAATTATTGTTGTTGATAATAATAGTCAAGATGACACTGCTAAAGTAGTGCAAGAGTATCAAGAAGATTGGGATAAACCATATCCTTTAACATACTGCTTTGAACAGCGACAAGGAGCAGCTTTTGCCCGCAAAAAAGCAATAAAGGAAGCAAATTCTCCTTTAATCGGGTTTCTGGATGATGATAACCTTCCTAATTCTTATTGGGTAGCATCAGCTTACAATTTCGCGGAAAAACACCCTCAGGCTGGTGCTTTTGCTAGTTTGATTCAGGGGGATTTTGAAGTTGAACCTCCTCCCAATTTTAATCGGATCAAGGCATTTTTGGCGATTACGGAAAGGGGAAATAAAGCACGATTGTATAATCCTAAATTTAAATTATTGCCTCCTTCTGCGGGGTTAGTAGTACGCAAACAAGCATGGCTTCAAAGTGTGCCAGAAAAGTGTATTTTAAGTGGAAGGATACCAGGTAGCATGCTTACGGGTGAAGATACAGAAGTTTTAGGTTATTTTCAACAAAAAAGCTGGGAAATTTGGTACAATCCTGAGATGAAAATTATTCATAAAATTCCTGCTAATCGTCTTACTAAAGATTACTTGATTCCTTTTATGAGAGGAATTGGTTTAAGTCGTTATGTAACTAGGATGATAGGTGTCAAGTCTTGGCAAAAACCGTTTTTATCTTTAGCTTACTTTATGCATGACTTGCGAAAAATTGTCTTGCATTTTCTTAAATATGGTAGAGCTATTAAAACTGATTTAGTAACTGCTTGTGAATTTGAGCTTTATGTAAATAGTTTAATTAGTCCTCTTTATTTGTGGTCAAAAGGATATTTTAAATAAATAGTTACTTTTAACTTTTTCCTTAAATCAGCAAAAAATTAGGGAACAGAGTTGCTATCCTGATTGCTTACTTTATACTAAACAAAAGCGAAAATAATTAAACTAAAATTATTTTTTAACTATGATCAGTGTTATTATTCCTGTTTACAATGGGGAAAACACAATTAAAGAAACTCTCGAATCTGTTCTTAATCAGACATTTTCTGATTTGGAAATAATTATCATTAATGATGGTTCAACTGATTCAACCCTAGAAATATTATCTACAATTAAGGACTCTAGGATAAAAGTATTTTCCTATCCCAATGCAGGTTCAGCTGCCAGTAGAAATCGTGGGATTACTCATGCCCAAGGAGAATATATTTCATTTATTGACGCTGACGATCTTTGGACACCTGATAAGCTAGAATCTCAGTTACAAGCATTGAAGTCTAATCCTCAAGCTGCAGTTGCTTATAGTTGGACTGATTATATTGATGAACAAAGTCAATTTATAAGACCAGGTCATCACCCTAGGTTTAATGGAAATGTTTATGCAAAACTTTTAACAGGAAATTATTTAGAGAGTGGCTCAAATCCTCTAGTCCATAGAGATGTTTTCAGTAAAGTTGGTAATTTTGATGAATCTTTACGCTCGACTGAAGATTGGGATATGTATTTGCGTTTAGCCGCCAAGTACCAGTTTGTCTGCGTTCCCTCACCTCAAATTTTATATCGTATTTCTGCTAATTCAAAAACCACTAGCATTGAAAAGGTAGAAAAGGCAGGACTTTCCATGTTGCAAAAAAATTTTGCTCAAGCTCCTCCTTCCTTTCAGCATTATAAAAAAGAGACTCTAACGAATTTTTATATATATCTTGCTCTCAAATCAGTAGAAGGAACACCTAGTTTCCAGAAAAGTCAAACTGGCTTGAAATATTTTTGGCATCTATTACGAGAAGACCCACCGAGCATTCGTAAAAGGCAACGCCTAATTTCTATTCTCGTATTTAAAATATTAGTTGGATTGTTTTTACCTTCTCGACAAGCTCAGAAACTTTTAGATTTTGTCAAACGAAGACAAAGCAAATGAGTAAGTGATTAATCGGCAATATTTCCTGCAATATTGTTTTGAATACCCTGCTAATTATCTAACTTTATTTTTTGATAAAAAGAATGACAAATCAAAAGTCAATAATTATTTATCGAGATAAATTGCTTTCTTATTCAGAAACTTTTATCCCTGCTCAAGCAGAATGCTTAACTAGTTATGAGGTAATATATACCGGTATTGAAAAAACAGAAGAAATCAAACCTCTTATAGATAGTAATAAAATTATTACCCTGAGCGATATAACACCTAATTTTCTTGCATGGAAAAAAGCTTTTCGTTTGTTTGCGCTGATTAACAGTAAATGGCTCACAGCTTTAAAAAATTTATCCCCCTGTTTAATTCATTGTCATTTTGGTACTGATGGATTTTGGGCAGCTAAACTAGCTCACCAACTAAAAATACCATTAATTGTTACTGTTCATGGATATGATATAACGAAACAACGATCGGCACTAGATAGATTTAAGAACTCCGAATTAAAACAAAAGAAAAAATTTTTTCAAGGAATTGCTAATGCTTGGAATGATTTTTTGGCAAGACTTATTTATGAACTTCCTCTAAATAATTCTCAAATTCCTAATTGGCTAATGCCAAATTATGTTACATCGAAACAACGTCAAATAGAGCTAGTTTTTAAAGAAGCTGATTGTATTATCGCCGTTTCACAATTTATTAGTTCTAAGCTGATAGAAAATGGATGTCCTCCTGAAAAAATTAAAGTTCATTACATTGGTGTAGATGTAGACAAATTTCAACCCGATCCTAATATAAAACGCGAACCAATTGTCTTGTTTGTTGGACGTTTAGTAGAAAAAAAAGGTTGTGAATATCTGATTCGAGCCATGGCTCAAATACAAAAAATCAAGCCAGATGTAAAGCTGGTAATTATTGGCGATGGAGATTTACGTCCTACATTAGAAAAATTAGCTGCGGATTTACTGAGTAATTACATTTTTCTGGGAGTTCAAACTCCAGAGCAAGTTAAAGCTTGGATGAATAAAGCTTCTATATTTAGTGTTCCTAGTGTCATCGCTAGATCGGGTGATGCAGAAGCCTTTGGTATGGTATTTGCCGAGGCTCAGGCTATGGGTTTACCAGTAGTAAGTTTTGCTAGTGGGGGAATTCCTGAAGCTGTGATTCATGAACAAACTGGTTTTTTAGCACCAGAAAAAGATGTTGAAACTCTTGCTAAATATATTATAAATTTGCTTCAAGATGAGAGACTTAGAGAAAATTTTGCTATAGAGGGACGTAATTTGATGGTAACTAAATTTAATTTAAAACAGCAAACACTTAAGTTAGAAAAAATATACGATGAACTTCTCTAATTTTTATCTAAAAGATTTTTTAATTTGGCGGATTCGCTCTCGTAATTGAGGAAAAGATGTTAATAAGATTTCAAATCGTGCTTTAGAATACTCTTTAAAAAAATATTTAGCCCGAGGAAATTTTTTTAGCAATTTTTTAGCAGTTAACGAATCTCTAGCCTTAACATGACGTAAAGCAGCTAAAATAGAGTAATATGCTAAGTATTCTTCTAAAATCTTATTATATTCTTTCGGACAGCTATTTCTTATCGGTTCGGGGTCTGTTAACATTGGCCAGGAAGGAATAACTTTTCTATGAAATACTCCCAACTCAGAAGCTTCAGAATGATACCACATCAAAGGTTCAGGATGTCGATATACCTTATAATTAAGTGCTACTTGTAGCCATAAATAAATATCTTCGCCATAAGTACAACGATCTTTCTCATAAAATCCTCCAAACTCTTCTAATACATCGCGGAAAGCAACAATTGCTCCAGAGTGAAAAAAGTCAAGAGTCGGCTTGAATAAATGATGTTCCATTTTTGTGGGCATTTTCCACACACCTTCCTCAATCCCAACTTTTCTTAACTCAGGTTCCCAGTTTTCTTTTTTAACTCCTCGAAATTGACCAGAAATACTTAGCATACACTCAGGATGTTTTTGCAATCTTTCCACAGACTTTTGTAAAAAATCTGGTAGCCATTCATCATCTGCATCTAAAAAAGCAATTAAAGGTGCTGAACTTTCTTTAAGACCACGATTACGTGCTGCTCCTGGACCGCTATTAGATTGATTAATTAGTCTTAGCCTGGAATCATCATAACTCTTGACAATATCAGGACTGTTATCTGTAGAACCATCATTAACTACTATAATTTCCAAGTTTTGATAATTTTGAGCGAATATAGAATCTAGAGTCCGAGCAATATATTTGCTTTTGTTGTAGAGAGGAATTACTACGGAAACTAGTAAATTATTTTTTTGTGGAATACTTGTATCCATTACTGTAATATTTATAGTAATTTTCCCAGAATTATAACAACATGACGGATTTAAGCAGTAATCAAGTCAGTAGCTTATTTCTTACATTAAAAACACCTTACCCACCTATGGGAGGCACAGCCTTGCGAAATTGGCAAATTATTAACACAATGATGCAGTTTGGTAGTGTTGATGTGGTTGCAATTGTCTACGAAGGTTCTCAAAAGAATATTACGGCTGCTTGTCCACCAGGAGTTCAAGTCTATAAACAATTTCATACTCAAACAATTTATCAAAAAAGAACTTTATGGCAAAAAGTTCAAAATAAACTTTGGTGGTTAAATCCTTTAACTCATCCTAAGTTTTATTGGCTATATGGAGATATAGTCATTCAAGAATTAGTCAACTTAATATCATCAAGAAAGCCTAATATCATTTTCTTTGCAGATGTCAGATTTTATCATTACTTTAGCATTATAAAAAAATACATTAAATATGAACTTTACTCGATCTATCTTTCTCAGAATGTAGAAGGTGATTTATCTAATGCAATATTTTTATCCACGCACACAAAAGGACAAAAAAAGCTATTTAAATCATCGGCAATTGAACTACTGCCTCAAAGAACTAAACTTATAGAAAATAAATTTGTTAATCGAGCAGACCAAGTTTGGGTATGTAGTGATGATGACGCTAGACTAATGCAAAAACTATATGGTCAGCAAAATAGAATTAAAATCATTCCTAATGGCATTAATATTGATGATTACGAAAGTATACGTCTAGGTACTTGTCCTCTTCCTGAAAATTGGACATTTGTGGCTCACACTCTAGTTTTTCCCGCTACATTTGGCTATAAACCTAATGCTATAGCTGCTCAGATATTAATAGAGCAAATTTATCCTAAGTTACAAAAAATTTATCCAGACTGTCGTTTACTTTTAGTAGGATATGAACCAACTAAACAGATGAAAGAAGCAGCCAGAAACGACCCTGGAATTATCGTTACTGGTAAAGTACCAGATGTTCGCCCTTATTTAGCTGCTGCTAGTGTGGTAGTTGTTCCTTTACTTGAGGGTGGAGGTACTCGTCTCAAAATTCTAGAAGCCTTTGCTGCTGGTCGTCCAGTAGTAAGTACTAGCAAAGGAGCAGAAGGTATAAAAGCACAAGATGGAAAGCATTTATTGATTAGAGATGAGATTGAAGATATTGTGGCTGGAATAGGGCAACTTTGGTCTAATCCTTCTTTGGGACAAAGATTGACGGACGCTAGTTATGAACTTGTCAAAGCAGAATATTCTTGGGAATCAATTCATCTTAAGGTGCAAAAAATATTAGAGAAGTTCTGAGAAGTATAGTTAGTCACTTACAAGTAACTAAATTTAGGTATTTTAAGATATTTTAGATATTATGTTTAGTATCATCACACCTGTGTACAACGGGGAAAAGTTCATAGAATCTTGTATCCAATCTGTTATTGAGCAAAATTGTTCTAATCTAGAACATATTATTTTAGATGGTGGTTCAAGCGATAATACGGTTAATATTATTCAACAATATGCGAGCAAATATTCCCACATTCGTTGGATATCGGAAAAAGATCGGGGACAGTCTGATGCTATGAACAAAGGTATTGCTATGGCAAAAGGTAATATCATTGGTATTCTAAATGTTGATGATTTTTATGAACCTAATGTATTAAATCGTGTAACAGAAATATTGATAAAACTACCAGAGCCAAGCTTTGTAGTAGGAAATTGTAATGTTTGGGATACACAAGGTAAATTAAAATATGTAAATAAACCAAATAATTTAAAACTAACCGATTTACTTATGGGGTGGAAAATTAATCCTCATCCAGTAAATCCATCTGCATATTTTTATCATAAATCATTGCATCAAGAGGTAGGCTTATATGATGTCAAAGAGCAATACATAATGGATTTAGATTTTATCTTCAAAGCTGTCCAAAAAGCAAAGATAGTTTATGTAGATGAAATATGGGGAAATTACCGCGATATTGAAGGAACTAAAACATTTAATGATAGAAAAAATAGACAAGGCGATCGACGGAAAGAAAAACTAATAAATAGTTATATGCAAAATCTTTCTATGTTTGAGCAAAGCAAAATTTATTTTATTAAATCTATTTTTAAATCAACTGAATATATTTTTGAATATATTCAAATTAGAACCCAGTATTTCTCAAATCACCCAGAACAATTATTTTTTTCTTTTATGAATAAGATTAAAAAAATCTTTAACCGCATCGGATTTTAAGCTCTACATGGGACATTATTTTCTGGAATTGGAACAAGGGGAATCAGGGTTTCGGGTAGTATGTCAATCTTAACTACCACTCACTAATAATGAAATAGTCTTATTTTGTTTGGCAAACAATGGACGGAGTTTATGTTTGATAAACTAATCATAGTTGAGCTTTCTAGTAATTAATGTAAGTTGGATAAGTATGGGAATATTCAATTGATTCAGACTTAACTTGTTCTACTTAATCATTCTGTTCTTAGCCTTGCTGTTGCTCCACCGTCAATAACTATACCGTCAATAACTATATTTTGTCCTGTCAACACCAGCTAGTTCTTGCTCTGGTTGACGATCGATACCGAAAACATACCAGCCTTCTGACGCAAATAATTGAGCCGTTGCCTGACCAATTCCTCCAGCTACTCTTGTAATTAGTCCAACTCGCTTCATAGCTAACCTTTGCCCGCTTCACTGCTCGATCGCTGCAAATCCCTCACTAGATTATCAATCGCGATTTGATTCACTCGCAAGACAGCTTCTCTGGTATTAGAGCCATTATGACTACCAAAAATAACTCGATCGTAGCTAAGTAAGGGATTCTCTAAGGAAATTGGTTCAGTTTCAAACACATCCAGGGCAGCCCCTCCTACTTTACCATTCTCTAGTGCTGATATGAGTGCTTTTTCGCAAGATAAAAGTTCCACAAGCCATGCTCTCTTGTAACACTAGGGGCAGATTATCTGCACGGGTAGGAAAAACTAATAAATCGGCAGCAGAATAAATAACAGCTCTCAGGCGATCGCTAACTCGATCTAAAAAACTAAAAAATAACTGCTAGTCCTAAAAATTATTTAACTGAGCTAGTTGAGTACCTCTCATTAACTGTAACTACTAGGAAAACGACTTCTTAAGATACCCATTGCCACACTTGAACTCTGTTGTCTAGCAAATTCTAAATACTCTGTCACAATTTCCTCCACATCAAGATTAGGAAAATAGCGACTAGTAGCAACAAGAGTGTAACTATCTGTTTCTAGGCGATAAATTAAGAGTTGATTTTTCTTATATATCCAAACTTCAGGCACTCGATAGGGAAGATAATCATTAATATCTGTGTAACTGGTAACATCGATTTCTAGAGCCAAATCTGGTGGAGGTTCTGTACTCCAATCAATCCGATCTTTACCTACTGCCACTTCCCAATTATCAATATAAAAACTATAGTCAGGTTCAAGTCCACTAATTTCTGATAAATCCATTGTCATAGGCGTAAAAGCTTCATATTTCTGCCCTAAATGGTCGAGCAAAACCTTAATCAGATCGGCGATCGCATTTGCTTCTCGTCCATGCTTAGGAAGAGGGGACATCAATAAAATTTCTCCTAATCGATATTTGATGCGTGGGTTAGCTTTATCACCTCGTTGTTCAATCAATACTTGATAGTCTGTCCATGTACCAAGAAAATGAACTACTGTACCTGGAGATAACTGGATTTTTTCGGGTGTAACAACGGCAATCATTTTGGCTATGGGGTTTTTGGCTATTTCCTCGATTCTATCCAATATTCCATATCTCGGAACTTTGGTAATCAATCTTTGTGAGTTCCGTGTAAAACTTGATAATACAGTTGACTGTATCGCTTGACTTGAATTTCTAAAGAATATTCGGCACACGCGATCGCGCGACAATTTTGAATCATTTGATGGCGTAATTTCTCGTCTTCTAGTAGTTGTACGATACCATTGCAAAAATCTTTGACATCTTCTGATTGTGCTAAATAACCTGTAATTTTAGGTCGTACAAGTTCGGGAACGCCACCTATGTTTAAAGATACCATTGGCGTACCGCAAGCCATACTCTCTTGGAGTACTAGAGGAAGATTATCGGCGCGAGTAGGAAAAATAAATAGATCGGCAGCAGAATAGGCAATAGACTTTAGGCGATCGCTACTAACATACCCTAAATTGAGCGTTTGTATCCCAACTGTCTCCGCAATTTCTTCGCCCCCACTGCCAATAGTTAGAAGCATAGTTTCAGCTTTTAAGGATGCTGGTAAGTTAGAGAGAGCTTTTTGTAAAAAGTCTCCACCTTTACGCACCTCTTTGAGACTTTGAGCTCCAAACATTACAATCTTTGTCCCATTTGGTATGCCTAGTAGCGATTTACACTGTTCAGAATCCAGTGGCTGATAAGCTTCGGTATCGATGCCATTGGGAATGTAATAAATAGGAAAACGATTGAGCATACTTTGTTTTGCCTGTTCAGTTAACCAACTACTAGGAGTCACAATTGTTAGGTTAGCTCGACTATAAACCCAGTGTTTCAACTTCCACTCTATACTAGTGTTATCTCGTTTAATAGCTGGATAGCTCTTGGGATAAGGACATTTACCGCAGCCAGTTTTCCAGCGATCGCAGTCATAGCTATAGGCACAATGACCAGTAAAACTCCACATATCATGGAGAGTAAAAACAGCAGGCTTTTTTTCAGTTAATGAGGGAATAGCTAAATAATTAAAAGTTCCACTGTGAAGATTGTGAAAGTTGAGAATATCTGCCTCTTTGTAAAAGGTATGTTTGGGAATATCAAAAGCACCAACATAATGAAGATAGTTAAGTCCCAGAGGACGAGTTAGATTAGCAATTTTACCTTCTAGACGATACTTACGAGGAATAGTTGCTACGCGATCGCTTTTGGTTTGGCGCGTTCCCACTAATAAGCGTGAGTCAATCCCTTGCTCTAATAAGCCTTGATGCAGTCGATAACCTGCGATCGCTGCCCCTCCTAAAGTATCTGATTGATTTATCTGCAATACTTTCACTTACTCTCGACCTTCTCTTTATTTAAGTAAACAATAATATGCAAGTCCCTAGAGGTTTGGTTTATTAATAGTTATTGACAAAGATATAATACCGTGAATCCTTATCAAGCCCTCGGTGAGGGCGAAGCCTTTGGGGATTTATTTACGGTGATTGCCCAAAATTTTAGTTACGAAAGCTTCGCTCATCCAGATAACCATACTTGGCAATATAAAAAAACAATTAAGCATTGCTAATACAGAGGTATATATGTTTTTTACTAAATATAGTTTAAACGACTAAGAAGATTGCCTGTTTCATTTAAGATATACTCTTCATCTTCTTTAGAAAAAAAATGTCGCCAATCACCTTGAATACCTCTTCTTGTAAAGGTAGTAGATTGCTCTTGCTCCTCTTTGGATTTAAATGGACGTCCTTTTTCTTTTTCTATTTTTTTCATATTCTTAAAAGATGAATTTTCAATGGCTTGCTTTATTTTCTCTTCTGCAAATTTATTTGGCCACAAAATATCGGTGATTTTTTTTACTTCTTTATAAGTATTTTCTAATAAATCTTCATATTTAATCAATAAGGTCACATTAGGTTTATCGATCCAAGATTCAATATGAATGTGCCATCTGCTTGGATAAAGATCGGGTTTCCTCAAAAATTCAGAGAAAGTCATTGATTCTGGTAATTTTTTCTTTAAATAATGATAATAAGATACATATACATCTCTCGCATCTCTGACGACGTAAATAACTTGTGGATAATCTTTATCAAATAAATTATGGCTCTTGATTATCCTCGGTCTTGGCATATTTATTAACGCCTGATCGTGGACTCCTATTTCTGGAATATATTGAACTGCATTGTGAAAGTTTATATTTTCATCTTTACTTTTAAGCAAGTTAGCTATAATAAAACGCAGCCAAGTATTGCCTGATTTAGGATAAGAAACAATAAAGGTATCATCTAGATAAAATTGAGTTTTTTTCCTTTCCAGCAAAAGCTTTGGAACTAATAAATCTTTTATTTTATTTAACATGATTAAATCTCCTATTCATTAGTCTGCTAACAACTATAATCTCCTTTTCTTGTTACAGTAACCTTGCTATTTGCTCTTTCCATTTTCCTTTTGCAATATCCTGAAGAGAAATCAGTCTATCAAGCTTTCCCTTGCTTTCTAAAAAGGCTTTTATCTTACCTCCTCCTGTGTAATCTATAGCTACGTAAGGTACATCTAGGGTTTCAGCAAATAGAACTGAATGAAACCTCATACAAATATTAAACTCAGCATGATACATACTTTGAATAATTTCTAGAGGAGAGATAGGTTCTCTAGCAAAATCGACTGACAAATTAAATTCTTGTTCTTCATCTAATGATTTGATCTGTTTAGCTAGATGTCTATTAAATACTCTATCGTCTCCTCCAATATTGAAACTGTGCATAGGTAAAAGATGAACATCTAGTTCTCTTGATTTGGCTATAAAGATTACTAACTCTGCTAATTGTTTTTCAAAGTCATATTTTATAGACTTATATTCAGCTTTATTTAAATTTCCTGAATATTCTGTACTCCATTCCCTCAAAAAACAGGAAACATTTCTCGCTTTCCCAAGAGGAGGTACTCGATCTTTTAATAGTTTTTGCTGATGTTTGATAGAAAGAACATAATCAGCAGCAGGATCGGAAACTATACTTGCTTCAGAGATTTCAAATTCTTTAATACAGCGTTCGGTAGAAACTCGATCTCTTAGGGTAATATGATCCGAAAGTCTGAAAATTTCATTAACCACCTTGATGTAGCAAGGAGACATTAATGGTCCAATTCCACATCCTTCTACTCTAGTAAAAGCTTTAGACTTGGTAGCTCTAATAAACGCATATAGGATATGATTCAGTGGTTCTATATCCATCAAAGGACCACCACCAATAACTACTTCGTCCACTTCATTACATACTTTTTCAAACTCTTTAGAATATGTCTCTAAAATACTAATATCACCTAACTCCATTTCCTTAACAGTCCACAAAGAAACAAAAGGATAGAGACTAGAAAGGTAAATTGTTTCTGGTGGATTAGAACGAGAACGAAGATTTTTAATAACTGTCCATAAAATAGCTTTATCCCCTACAGTTTCAGTACCGTACCATCCAACAATCAGAACTTTTTTTGACCTGAGACTTGATAAATCTGTTATGGAGTTTTTTGATTTTACTAATTTTGATGATATTTCAGTCAGGACAGCACAATCATATGTCTTTTTCTTTCTTCGGCGTTCTAAAGAAAAGGATAATTTTTCTTGAAAGGTAATCGGCTCATGATAATCATGAATACAGTTGTTACAATCTTTTTTGATTATTTCCTGTCTTTTAGCAATATTAGAAAAGTAGAGTTGGCTAGGAGGAGATTGTAGAGTATTTCCTAAAATTGGAGACTTGGGAGAACAGTAAAGTAAGTCACCACGGGATGTTAAAACTACTGATTCAGTTTGATAAGGGCAACCTATTTGTCTTGTTTTCCCCTCTACAAGCATACCTCTGATATTTCTATAAGTCTTTTGGTAAACTTGATTCTTTTCAAAATCATGTTCTGCACGAAAGAAAAATAGTCCTAGATGATACAAAGTTTTGTCATCAAAATTTCTAATAAATTCTGTTTGTTCATCATTGTAGAGACGGTTGATGAACTCAGCCACTCTAAATCTACCGTATAAACCTACAGATTTTGCATAATCTAATAGCTCATCAACATATAAAGCATTAGAATTAGTAATCGTACAGCCAAAAGAAGTAGGAATATTTGTCTCTTTATGAAAGTAATTTAATAGCTTTATAGCTGAGTCAAAATTATTTTTGCGACCTCTTACAGTATCATGAACTTCTCCTAAACCATCTAAAGATATCATTACATTAAACTTGACATTATGAGTTTCACAAATCGCTGCGCAGTCTAAAACTCTCTGTTTAACAACGTCGTCTATGATGGCATTGGTAATAATTCCTGTATATTGAATACGTGGTTTTTTAGAGCATATTACTTTAAATAGTTCGGGTAGCTCCTTTCTTAAAGTTGGCTCACCACCACTGAAACCTACATACTTTAGTTCGCTAAATAAATCATCAGCTAGAATCTCTGTTAATTCATTAGGACTAATCTCTTTGTCTTTTTTGTTTTTCCATATCAAACACATTTGACAGCGCGAATTACAGACATCATTAACTAATAAATTAAGTGTTGTCGGTTTCATGGGAAAAATCTGACCAAGCTGATTTATCCTGATATCTTTAAGAGCAAGCTTGCCCAATTCCCTATATTTGAATAATCTATTGCGTTGTTTTTCAGACAAAATAAAATTAACGGGTTTCTTCATAAAATTATGCATTTTTAATTCAAGTCTTAATTAACTTTAATTTAAGAAATCAAGAATATGATTAACTTTTTAGAAAATGAATTTTTCCTCTTTATCTTATTTATAAGATATAAACGAGAGTTACATAAAACTAATCTGGTATTTTGAAGATTGTTTTGCCATCGACCCTACCAGCAATTCTTGTCGTCTTAAAAATAATCACTATCCCAGTAATGATACAACTATCTGAATGACATGAATAAATTTACTAGGTTATTGGCATAATAATACTTCACTATGATAAAAGAAATCATAAAGTAAAAATCTCAATTATAGAAACAAATTGGTCAAAGCTCAAAATTTCAATCATAGTCAGCGATCTATCCAGTAGTGGTGCTGGTAAATGGGGGGGGGAGGAGTGCGTCCTTTTTTGCTGGCGCAAACACTTATTAAACTTGGTTACAGTGTGGAAATGTTAGGGGTAGCTTTTGGCGAAGTCCCATCCACAATCAAAAATTCTGAGATCCCCATATTTGCTATTTCCTGTAAATACCATTCAGGGTTTTTGCGAGCTACCTATAAACTAGTTAATCGTATAGATGGTGATATTATCTATGCAGTCTAACTTAAACCTAGTAGCTTTGGGATCGCTTTGGTCAAAAAATTTTTGAGTCGTCGTCCTCTAATTTTGGATATTGATGATTGGGAAATGAGTTGGCATTATGGCGATCGCACTTTTAACTCTTAATCAACATCTTCCTCCTCAGAAATACCAGCTTTTCCTAACATTTCTCTCAACTTAGCTACCTCTTGTTCAGCACTTTCCGCTCTTTGACGTTCCCGTTCAGTTTGTTGACGCTCCTGAGCAACTTGTTCAGAACCCCACAACAGTAAATTTCCTTCTTTGTCCCACCATCTTAACCAATAGGTAGTTATTTCTAATCTCTTCCCGTACCAAACACCAAGAGATAAACCTATCGAATCAATCCAGTAGTGTCCCTGAGCATCTGGAGCTTGAATTTCATATGCTCCTGATTTTAGCTGACGCACCTCCAACATACCAGAACTTGGATCGAAAGTGACATATAAAGGAACTTGTACAATCCGCTCATAAAACCACATCTTCCCATAGGGATATGTCGGTCTGATAGAATATTCTCCAGTATCTGTTTCTGAGAGAAACTCCATTACTATTGCAGGGATATCTCCTTCTGTGTGAGGGGTATAACTACGGCGAATCACTCCTTCCCCCACAGGTAAAACGCGGGGTACATAAAACCAATCTGGTGCTTTGAGGACTGTTTTCCCATCGACCTTGGCACAAATTCCCATATTAGATGCAATCAGCATCCCAGGAGCGATCGATCCAGCTAAATCTAATGCTTCAGTCAAAGCAGCAGCTAAAAAAGGTTGGGTAATATTTTCCACTGGTTTATCAGGTAAGACAAAATCTTCTGGAAGCTTTTCCCAAATAATTTGCGGTTTTCTTGTAGGATTGGTTATTGGGGTCATCTTTTTTAACCTGTTCTAGAGAGCGCGAATCCTATTGAGGAAATTTTCTAGATCTTTCTCCAACAAGGACTTGAGTTGACGAGCTTTGTCTAAGTTAATTTTCAACTGAGCATAATCAATCGGAACTCCGTAAGCATGACGAAAAAAGTGACGAAATCCACGCAGACTGTTAAGAATTATGTAGCCTTCTTCCGATAACAAAGCTGGACGAATACCTGTTACTTCTTGATTCATTCGCCTTAGCAGTGCAGTATGCCAATGGGCTGTATCAGTAATTTGGTTTTCAAAATGGGCTGCTACCAGTTTAAGTAAGTCTTCAACAGCATTGTAGAGATTGTGAATTTGGTAGGCAACACTTTCTAGTCTAATGGGATCGTCTGCTGTCAATCCTGTAGCCGTTCATTTTTTACTAACTATTGCTAACAATATGAAAAATTCCTGCTTCGTCTAAGAGTGTCGGCACTTGCTTATCCACAGGCTTGTATTTCCGCGTGACTCGCGGTATTTGCTAAATTCAGACTCGCGTTCCAGTCTCTATCGAGAAAAGAACCACAGTCAACACAGAGAAACCATCTGTCTGACAGCTTCAAATCTTTGTTGTACCAGCCACAGTTTGAGCAAGTCTTACTCGATGGCAGCCATCGATCTGCAATAATCAACTGACTTCCATAAAGCTTGCACTTGTACTCTAACTGCCGTCTAAATTCATGAAAACCCATATCAGCAATAGCTTTGGCTAACTTTCGATTTTTCAACATTCCTGACACGTTCAAATCCTCTATTACGATCTGGCTGTGGTTCTTAGCCAAATAAGTAGTGAGTTTGTGTAACGTGTCTTTACGGATGTTGGCTATTCTCTGGTGTAGCCTGGCTATTTTAATTTGGGCTTTTTTCCAATTGGCTGAACCAATTACTTTATTACGATTACGCCATTGCAGTTTAGCTAACTTCTTTTCATATTTCTTGTAGCTTTTTGCTCCTTCAAAAACAATTCCCGTACTGAGATAGGCGAGGGTTTTTACCCCCAGATCTACTCCTACTTTATCTATTGTTTTGGGCGTATCCTGCGGTTCGACTTCTACTTTAAAACTGACATACCAGCTATCAGCTTGACGAGAAATAGTGACATTTTTAGGTTTGTAGCCATGAGGCAATCTCTCAAAGGTACGCAGCACCCCAATCTTGGGAACTTGAATTTTATAGTGGTCTATCACTTTGATTGTGCCATCAAGAGTAAAGCTATCATTTCGTCCTTTCTTTTTAAAGCGAGGTGGTTTCTTCCTCTTGAAGAAGCAATCATCCCAAGCTGTCCTCAGATGTCTCAGCGCATATTGAGGCGCACACTTAGAACTCTCGTAGTACCAAGGATATTGAGGTTTAACCATTGATACTAGCCATTTGTGCAGATCGATAGCAGAAGGAAACTTGATTTTCTCTTCTGGGTTATCTTTATTGTGGTCTAGTATCTGCAAGGTCAAGCCTAGCCCCCAATTATAGGCGTGACGAGCAACACCAGCGTGTTTGGCTAAAATTGTTCGCTGCTTATTGTTTAACTTGAGTTCTGTCTTAAATCCGAGTAACATAAGATTATTGTACAGCAATATTGCAGCAAATGAAACGTCTAGACATAAGATTATCTGATGAAGAAAAAGCCATCCTAGATAAGTATTGTAAGCAAAAAGAGATGACCCAATCTGATGCCGTCAGAACTTGGATTCGTGGACTCAAGCGAAAATTAAAAAAAGTGAGCGTTAGTTAGTGTTTGGCTAACTGTTAATTAACCCTTTCTTCTACGAGAGTTAATATCCGATTCACGAGTGCCATTTGTGCCTGGATATCTGCTTTGAATACTGCTAGGGCATTTTTGTCCATAGGATTCCTTTTTCCCGAATGCGTTTAGCAAAATGGCATTTCTCTAGACTAATTAAGTCAACCTCTCTTCCCAGAGTTGTGGACAACAGACTCATTAAAGTACAAAATTCTTCTGGTAATTCTCCTGAGATAGCAATATCTACATCTGAAGCCTCTGTAAAATCCCCAGGACGAGTTAAAGAGCCAAATATATAGGCTCGCTCAATTCCCTGCTGGCTTCCTACTGTTTCTAACCAATTAATTACCTGAGCTAAAATTTCTTGTCGTTTTTGCTCTTGGTTATGGCGACGATTAGCGATCGCTCGATCGAGAAGCTCGGTGTTAAATGACATAAATTGATAATCCCTCAAAAACCAAATCAAGCTTTATTTAAACAAAACCGATAGCTAACCGCGAGGCAGTTTAATCATCCATTTGCCAGGGTTCGAGAATATTATTCTCATCCAAAATTCTCTTTGGTCGCATAATTAAAACCAACTGACCGATAATAGCTAAATCGGGAGCTTCTTCAAACCACTGTAATTCTAGTTTATCTTCTGCTTCTACTAAAAAATAACTATTAACATCCCAGGTTTGCACGGCTCGATCGATAATTACTAATACCTGCTCTACTTTTCCCGAAATAGATGTAGGTAAGCGATCGCTCGACCAAAAAATGCCCACGGGATCGCTAGCTTTGAGAATTGCCTGCCAACCAGGAACGGGAACAAACAAACCACCACTGGTAACTTTAATATTACCGAAGGGTTCTTCTCTGGTAACTTGAGTAACAGTTTCTAGAGTTTGACGAGAAAGGGGAAAAGCACCAGCTAACGGAATAATATAAGGTAGTTCGTTTTCTGATTCTAGGCGATAAATTGGTAGTAAAGGAGCAGTATGAGCAACAGTTACGGTAAAATCGCTCAATAACTTTTCTATACTTTCTCTAGCTGTTTGAGAATGAGCAAATTTTAACCCTTGAGCAATAAGGCGCGATCGCTCTTGTAAATCTTTTTTTTGACGGGCATTTTTCCAACAGAGATAGGCTACGGCATCCCCAGGATGTCTGGTGAAACCTGCGGGTAATTGAGATAAACGAGAAAAATCTTTAACTGCCCTAGCAACCTGATGCGCTCCGTCTATATCTAGCTTTTTATCATAGGCAAGTTGTGCTGCTGCTGCTCTTTGTTCTTGATTGAGGATCCGAAATTCATGTAAAACATCACTACGAGGACCTCGAAAATAAGCTAAAACTTCCTCAGGTAAGTTGGCTTCAGTAATACTGCTATATACCTGAGCAGCTACAATTACTAAATTTTGTTGACTTGCTTGAAAACCAGTTGCTTCAAAAATCTCTGAGGTATTGTATCCCGATTTTTGTAGTTTTTGACAGGCTTTACCCCAGTCTACCCAAGAACCTTCTTTATGAAGTAGCGATCGCATTAATTCTTGGGCTTCTTCTTTAGATAATTTAGTCGTGCTTTCTTGAGGCATATTTATTGAGTAGGGAGTAGTTAGTAGTTAGTAGTTAGTAGTTGGTAGAGAGGGTTAGTAACCGCGTAAGGCTTGCGCCCAAGGAAATCAGGGCAATAACCGATAACTACTTACAAAGATTTAACCACATCAGACTTCTGAATTAACCATTTATCTTGCTGGCGCAGCAGATGATAACGCACGAGTAAATTTTCATCATAAGATTGGGCTGGAATTAATTTTCCGCCTTGATAATGGTCTGCTTTTTCTCTAACTTCTGCTTCTACTACTGCTTGGTTAGGCTTTTGAGCATCAAAATTAACCGAGCGAACCGTAACTGAATGTTCGTATTCTCTGTGGGCTTTAGTTTGTTTGTAGTAAAGAGCGCGATCGCGCCAAGTTTTTAATAGAGATGAACCGAGAATGCTATCTAATGCTTCGACTTTATGTTCCGAGCCAAAAGCTGCTGATTTTTGCTCTAACCATTTTTCGATCGTTTGTTTGGCTAGCTCTTCTGTCATGCCTTGAGGTTTGACTGGAGGCTTAACTACTTTTGGTTCGGGTGGTACTTCAACGGGTGGTTTATCTACAGGGACTACCACCTCTGCTGCTGGTTCAGTTGTTTTAGGGGAAGACTTGAGGAACATTCTTGTCATTACAAAACCGAAGACTCCAATGCCCCAGACCATTGCCATAAATAATAAGGCATATTTTAAGGGGGGAGAAATAAAACGCTGATGTCGAACTTTTTTAACAGGCGGTCTTCGAGTGTAGGCAGTATTTTTATGAGTCAAAAGATTTGGATTGGTTTGACCTGAATGACTTTGTTCTCCTTGTCTTTTAACCTGTGGATGAACGGGATGATAATAGGCACTAGAACTAGGAGAATTGATTTTTGGTAAAGTAGCTGTAGTCCTATGACCATTTTTCTGAGCGACTCCTGCCGTAACTAATTCTTTTGAATTTACTAAAGGTTGTTGAGCGATTGTTGGAGTTATTGGGGTAGTTTTAACAGACTGTTGTTTTTTCCTCCAGCTAAAAAAGCGACGGCGTTTAACATCTGCTTTTGATTTAGTTTGTCGTTCTTCTCTAGATTTAAGCTCGGATTTTTGAACTTCTCGATGAGAACATAGTTGTTCTAAATAATTTTGTACCTGTCGATCGGCGAAATATTCTTTTAAAGTTAGTTTGCAGCTAGAGAGATCGCGAAATTGAGATAATACTTCTTGATGTAACCATTTTTCGCCGTAGAAGCATAATCCAGGTAATAAATCGGGAGAATTTTGTGAATAATCTTGAATCAGATTGATAATTTTTTCTTCTTTTGTTGTTTTTAGAACCAGATTTGCTTCTTCCGTTTGACCTAAAAGCAAAGCACAGATGGCTTGTTCCCAAGATACATCTTCTTTTTTGCCTAGAGTTTGTAGCATCTGTTGCGCTTTAAGAATTAACTTGGGTTGCTTATGAGCAAATCCTTGAGCCAAAAGAGTATAAACAGTGAGATAAGTAGCCACAGCAGAGGGACGTTTAGCCTCCATTTCAAATAGTTCTTGTTGTTCTTTTGCGGTTAAATGTTTTCTTAATTGTTGAATAAAACACAGAAATTGTTCAAAATTCAAACCAGAATTATCCTTGCCCTGTCCTTCTATGCCTTGACGCTGGGTTAACATTTCTTTGAGTAACTCAAATGCCTTCAATTTTTGTTCTGGTTGATGCTCGCCATGAGTAATTAACTCTAAGATGCGGTAAGGTCTGAGTTTACTTAAATCTGTTTCAATTTCTGACTGGACAGTGGGGTAGAGATTGTCTGCCACAAGCAAGTTGTAACCCATCTCTCCCGAAAGAGCAGCATTTTCATATTCTCCTTTTTGCCATTGTTCTCGACCCAATTCCAGATAAGCCAATGCCAAAGTCAGAGTTGTATCTTCTTTGATAGTTAATTGAGTGCGATCGCCCCTGCCACCTTTGAGAGAGCTAAAATCCTTACTATTGAGATAGGCGATCCCAGTACGCAAGACTAGTTCGTATTCTCCTAATTCTTGCAGAATTAATAAAGCACCTACAACCTTATCGGCAGGGACTTCAATGGTTGGATTATTGAGGGTTTTAGTTTCTGCTTCTGCTTGTGCTAGATCGGCAGGTAAATTTTCATCCGCTTTAGTTTGCAGAAAATTAGAGTCATATTCGTTTCTTCTAATGGGAGAAGAGAGAACTTTGTAGGCGATGGTCAAGACTTCTTTACGGGCAGCGATCGCCATTTCGCTATATTCGCGACGGGGTTTTTGCCATTGGCGATCGTGATAGGCTTGAGCGATCGCTTCCTCTGTAGCTTGAATGGGTACGCCTAAGATTCTGTAGTAGTCAAGCGGAATAAGCACGATTAGCTTCCTCAGAGCAAATTATTATTTACCAAGTTTCTAGTAAAAAGTCTGGCAGACAGTGCCAAAACTTTACTTTAATTGCTTATTTTGATTTGGATCGAAACTTGCTCCGAATTTTATCCTACATCTTTAGACTTTGCAGAAAATATTTATGATTAATTATGAAATTTGATACGTTACTTTACTAATTTTTGTGTTTGTTAACTAGCATTTGTGGTAATTACCTCGATTTCCTTCAGGAAAATCCTAGTATTTTCCTCTACTCAGTGCTTATTTCTTTATTGCTGATACATCTGAGCAAAGGTATTGTTGAGTAAGATTTAAACCTGGGTTAAATCATACTATGCATTTGGTCTTATCTAAGATTACAAGCATAACAATATTTACGATCGGACACATCGAGTGAATAATCCGTAAAAAGTCTATAAATTTGCAGTTAGAGAATTAACAACGAGGAGTAACCATAATGACAACTCAGACAACTAATCTACCTAAAATAATTATTCTTGATGATGACCCGACTGGCTCACAAACGGTACATAGTTGTTTGTTATTAATGCGATGGGATGTGGAAACTTTGAGGCTAGCATTATCTGATGAAATACCACTTTTTTTCATTTTGACCAATACCAGAGCAGTAACTCCAGAGAAAGCTAAAGAAATTACAACCGAAGTGTGTCAAAATCTCAAAATAGCACTCGCAGCCGAAGAAATTGCCGATTTTCTAGTAATCAGTCGTTCTGATTCTACTTTGCGGGGTCATTACCCCATTGAAACCGATGTAATCGAGCAAGAATTAGGTAGTTTTGATGCTCATTTTCTGACTCCTGCTTTTTTTGAGGGAGGAAGAGTAACCATAGATAGCGTTCATTATCTGTTAATTAATGGTGTAAGAACCCCTGTTCATGAAACCGAATTTGCCCGAGATTCGGTATTTGGCTACAGTCATAGCTATCTACCCGATTATGTTGCCGAAAAAACCAAGGGAAGAATTCCTGCTGAAGCCGTAGTGAGATTTACCTTAGAGGATATTCGTCAGGGCGTGCGCTCCCGTTTAGTGGATTTAGTCGATAATCGTTGTGTGGTAGTAGATGGAGAAACTCAAGCCGACTTCGATCTTTTAGCTAAAGATATTTTAGCGACAGTAGCAATTGGTAAACGCTTTCTCTTTCGCTCTGCTGCTAGTTTAATCACATCTTTGGCGCAACTAGGTTCGCAGCCAACATCTCCAGAAGCCATGGCAAATTACAAACCAACTCAACAACCTGGAGTTTTTATCGTTGGTTCTCATGTCCGCAAAACTACGCAACAATTATCAAGATTACTTCAAGAATCAGGAGTTACAGGAATAGAAGTCGATGTTACTCGTTTGCGAGATTTTCCCGCTCAATCTAACGATTTGTTACGAGAAATTATTCGTTCGGTACATCAAGCTTTTACTCGCGGTCAAACTCCCGTTGTCTATACTAGTCGGCAAGAGCTAAGTTTTGTTAATATCCAACAACGTCTCGATTTTGGTAAGACTGTATCGGGTTTACTCATGGACGTAGTTAGGGGATTACCACCAGAAATCGGTTTTTTAGTGAGTAAAGGAGGGATTACTTCTAATGATGTTTTAAGTGACGGTTTAAATTTAACCACAGCTAGACTATTAGGTCAAATTATTCCTGGATGCTCTATGGTAATTACCCCTGAAGACCATCCAAGTTTTCCCAAGCTACCTGTAGTTTTATTTCCTGGTAACGTTGGGGAAGTAGATAGTTTAGTCACAGTTTGGCATTGCTTAAGAAATTCCTAATTATTGCTCGACTATAACTGAGCTAGGATGTGCATTGAGTAAGCATACCGGCTTTAGGTCAGGTGAATAGTTGCATGAGTTCTGACATAACTTTTTCAGGAGATGATTTTTCCCTATCTTTAGATGATACGGAAAAAACAGAATCGCCATTATTAGTAAATCGTTATTCTCAAGTTTATTTAAAAATTGAGAAAGAAAAGCTAATGCTTGTTTTACCAGCAGAAGCGGAAATGGTACTAAATGTACCCTGGTCAGAAATATGGCAGGAACTAAAACATCGTCTCCAAGCTAGAGAACAATCTTGGCAAGCAGGAGAATTCGTATCACTGCTAGCTAAAGATCAACTACTGGATGTCAGACAATTGCAGACAATTGCCGAAACCCTAGCGGAGGTTAATTTATGTCTCGATCAAGTATGTACTAGCAGAAGACAAACTGCTGTAGCTGCTGTTACTGCTGGTTATTCTGTCGACCAAAAGATACCAGATGCTACAATAGTCTCTCAGTCTGAAGCTGAAAAAAATGAAACTCAATCTTTGGCAGACCCTTTGTATTTACGCAATACAGTACGTTCGGGGGTCGAAGTCCGCCACCCAGGTACAGTAGTCGTTTTGGGCGACTTAAATCCAGGAGGGATTATTATTGCTGCTGGAGACATTTTTATTTGGGGTAGATTGAGGGGAATTACTCATGCAGGAGCTAACGGTAATCGTCAAGCCCGAATTTTGGCCTTAAAAATGGAGCCAACTCAACTACGTATTGCTGATATGGTAGCCCGTGCGCCCAAGTCTGCACCGCAAAATTATACCCCAGAAATAGCTTACATAGCTACTAATGGTATTCGTCTGGGTCAGGCGATCGATTTTGCCAAAACCCATTCTTTTTCGGAGGAGATGAGATGCTGGACGGATTCTCCTTAAACCAAGCTCGACAAATAATAAATAAATATAGTCTACCTAAAATTCAAGATAATAAAATATGAGTCGTATAATAGTCGTAACCTCTGGTAAAGGGGGCGTGGGGAAAACTACTGTTACTTCCAATTTAGGCGCAGCAATAGCTCAATTGGGTCGTACCGTTGCTTTAATCGATGCCGACTTTGGACTGAGAAATCTAGACTTGTTATTGGGTTTAGAAGAAAGAGTAGTCTATACTGCCTTAGATGTCCTTGCTGGAGAATGTCGCTTGGCTCAAGCCCTAGTTAAAGATAAACGCATTAAAGGATTAGTTCTGCTGCCAGCAGCCCAAAATCGCAATAAAGAATCGGTCCAGCCAGAACAGATGAAGAAAATAACCTCCGCTTTAACAAAAAGCTATGATTATATTCTCATTGATAGTCCTGCTGGCATCGAAATGGGTTTTCGCAATGCGATCGCAGCAGCCACCGAATCAATAATTGTTACTACCCCAGAAGTGGCTGCCGTAAGAGATGCAGATCGAGTAATTGGTTTACTCGAAGCAGAAGGTATTCACAATATCCGTCTTCTCATTAATCGAGTGCGCCCAGAAATGGTGCAAAACAACAAAATGATGAGTGTAGAAGATGTGTTAGAGTTGTTAGCCGTTCCTTTGTTGGGAGTAGTTCCCGATGATGAAAAAGTAATTGAAGCCACTAACAAAGGTGAACCTTTAGTGATAGCTGAAGATTATTCTTTACCTGCTCTTTCTTTTAACAATGTTGCTAGGCGTTTGGAAGGAGAAAAAGTTCCTTTCCTCGATTTGATGGCAGAACAGAATAATATCTTAACTCGTATTCGTCGTATTTTTGGAGGTTAAAATTTTAATCATCGAGCGCTCGACTTGACCAATATAGATTCTTAAATTAAAAGGAAGATGCTCCCTTTTAATTTATTTACCTGAGCAAAGCAATTATGATTAGCGAAATAAGCCAATTTGTAGAAATGATTTTCCCCTGGAATAGTAATAAAAATAGTCGCGATGAAGCGAAACGTCGCCTTCAATTAATCCTCGCTCACGATCGAGCTTGCATTAATCCTGCCATGCTCAATCTCATGCAAGAAGAAATTTTGGCGGTAGTTGCCCGATATGTCGAAGTCAATCAAGACGAAGTCGAAATAGCCTTAGAAAATAGCGATCGCATGACAGCACTAATCGCTAATTTACCTATAGTTAAGTTTAAAAGAATTCCCACCCAAGAAGAAAATTCTCTTCCAGTAACGGCAGATGTAAATTTAGATTTAACTTAATGTTACTTAACCTGAAAATTGTGAGAAACTAGATTAGAGGTCATATCTACTAATCTAGTCCAATGAAATCAAGCAGTTTTGTTACGTTAATTTCCAGTTTAGGATTGAGTTTAGTAACTAGTCCATTTTTACTAAGCCTTCTTGCCTTCCAAATTATTACAGAAACTGCGATCGAATTAGGTGAAGCAAGCGAAGAATTGTTTCGCTCGATTCGTTTGCCCATACTTCATTTTCCTGATGCTGAACGTTGATAACTCCGCTCGAAAACAAAAGATAAGTATTTATCTATTTTAGTAACGATCGACACCGCTTAAAGAGAAGATTACTCTTTAGTATCATTAACGTTGTCATCTTAAAATTTAAAAATTTAACAAAGGCGATTAACCGTGCATAATTAAGTTATCTTGCAATAGCTTAATCGCTTTAAAGTTGGTTTTAGCTCAGATCGAAATTGTCAGAGGTATTTATGAGTTCGCTGCTTCAAACTTCACCATCAAAAGTTAGTATTTTTTCGGCTTCTCATCTTTTATTGCAACATCGACTTAAATTGGTAGAAGATTTGTGGGAGTCAGTGCTATGTTCCGAATGCGGACAGGAAATGGTCGATCTTCTCAAGCAAATGAGAGCTATTTCTACGCCCGAAGGACAAGCATCAGTGCATGAAGCTAGAGAATACTCAGTAACCCAGCTAATTGAAAAATTGAGTTTGAATGATGCAATTCAAGCTGCTCGTGCTTTCGCACTCTATTTTCAATTGATCAATATTGTAGAACAGCATTACGAACAGCGGGAACAAAAACTTTCTAGACGTGCTAATTATCAATCCCAAAGAGCGGTCGAAAATGGTAACGGCAATCAGTCAAAGTCTCAAGATAATAGTATATTTGTTCCTGGGGTAGAACAATTAGAAGATAGTTGGTCAGAACAAAATAATTATTGGGAAAAAGCAGGGACATTTCAGTGGTTATTTCCCCATCTGAAAAAAGTTAATATGCCTCCTAAGCTGATCGAGCGATTGCTCGAACAACTCGATATCCGTCTGGTGTTTACCGCTCACCCTACAGAAATCGTGCGACACACCATTCGCAAAAAGCAAAGACGGATATCTGGGACTCTGCGGAAATTAGATAGTGCAGAAGAGGCAATGCGGGAAATTGGTTTGACTGATTCTTGGGAAGTAAAAGAAGTAACTTCTCAGCTAACAGAAGAAATTCGTTTATGGTGGCGGACTGATGAATTACATCAATTTAAACCCAAGGTTTTAGATGAAGTAGATTATGCCCTGCATTATTTCCAAGAAGTTTTATTTGAGATTATTCCTCAATTAGCCGTTCGCCTAAAACAGTCTTTAAGTCAATCATTTCCTCATGTATCTCTACCGAAAAATAACTTTTGCTATTTTGGTTCTTGGGTAGGAGCAGATCGCGACGGAAATCCTTTTGTTACCCCTCAAGTAACTTGGGAAACAGCTTGTTACCAAAGAGGGATAGTTTTAACTAAATATATTCAGTCGCTCGAGCAATTAAGAGAACTATTAAGCCTGTCCCTACACTGGAGTAAGGTACTGCCAGATTTACTCGATTCTTTAGAAAAAGATCGGCAGCAAATGCCAGAAATCTATGATGAATTGGCAATTCGCTATCGTCAAGAACCCTATCGCCTCAAGCTCGCCTACATTCAACAAAGATTAAAAAATACTCTCAAGCGCAATCAGCTTTTGGCACAACCAGAAACCAGACAAGAAATAAGAGAAACTATTTCTAATGATATCTACAGAACAGGAGAAGAATTTTTAGGAGAATTAAAGCTAATTCAACGGAGTTTGGCAGAAACTAGTTTGCACTGTGGGGAACTAGATAGTTTGGTATGTCAAGCCGAAGTCTACAGTTTTACCTTAACTCAGTTAGATTTTCGGCAAGAATCTTCTCGTCACTCCGATGCCATCGAAGAAATAGCTGAATATCTCGGGATCTTGCCCAAACCTTACAACCAACTTTCAGAAGCGGAAAAAACCCAGTGGTTAACTCAAGAGTTAAGAACTCGCCGTCCTCTGATTCCTGGGGAAATGCCCTTCTCAAAATCTACCTGTGAGATTATTGAAACTTTACGGATACTGCGGAAGTTGCAACAAGAATTTGGCGTGAGTATCTGCAAAACTTACATTATTAGCATGACCCATAATGTCAGTGATGTATTAGAGGTGATGCTACTGGCACAAGAAGCAGGATTATACGACCCTGCCACCAGTCGGACTACCATCAGAATTGTTCCTTTATTTGAAACCGTAGACGATCTCAAACGCGCTCCCTCAGTCATGAGAGAGTTATTTGAACTACCCCTTTATCGCGCAGCTTTAGCTGGCGGATACGATCGACTAGAACAACTCAAAAACCCTGAAAAAACAGGAGAGATAGCACCTCCTCCCATTCAACCAGCCAATTTACAAGAAGTAATGCTGGGTTATTCTGATAGTAATAAAGATTCTGGCTTTTTAAGCAGTAATTGGGAAATTCATAAAGCCCAAAAAGCCTTACAACAAGTAGCTTCCGAGTATGGAGTTTCTTTGCGGATTTTCCATGGTCGTGGAGGCTCGGTGGGACGAGGTGGAGGGCCTGCTTATGCAGCGATTTTAGCCCAACCTGCCGATACAATTCAAGGCAGAATTAAAATTACCGAACAAGGGGAAGTTCTCGCTTCTAAATATTCCTTGCCAGAACTAGCTTTATATAACTTAGAAACTATTACTACCGCCGTAATTCAGTCAAGTTTACTCGGTAGCGGTTTCGATCGCGTCAAACCCTGGCATCAGATTATGGAAGAATTGGCAACTCGATCGCGGGCAGCTTACCGTTCTCTGGTTTACGAACAGCCAGATTTTGTCGATTTCTTTATGTCTGTTACCCCTATTGATGTAATTAGTCAACTACAAATAGGTTCGCGTCCTTCTAAGCGACCTGGCAAAGCAAACAAAGGACAAGGTCAAAAAAGAGAGATTAGCAGTTTGCGGGCTATTCCTTGGGTATTTAGTTGGACACAAAATCGTTTTCTCCTACCTGCTTGGTATGGAGTAGGGACAGCCTTAGAAGAATTTTTACAACAAGAACCAGAGAAAAATTTACATCTGTTACGCTACTTTTACTACAAATGGCCTTTTTTCAAAATGGTTATTTCTAAAGTAGAAATGACGCTGGCTAAAGTCGATTTACAAATAGCAGAACATTACATTAACGAGCTATCTAAACCAGAAGATAAAGAACGTTTTCAGCGTTTGTTCGAGCAAATTACCCAAGAATATTATTTGACTAAAAAACTAGTTTTACAAATTAGCGGTCAACAAAACTTACTCGATGGCGATCCCGATTTACAACGTTCTGTACAGTTAAGAAATGGTACGATCGTTCCTCTAGGATTTTTGCAAGTTGCTCTTATTAAAAGATTACGTCAATACGAAGAATCAGATGTAGTTCATTTTCGCTTTAGTAAAGAAGAATTACTCAGAGGCGCAATGTTAACTATTAATGGAATTGCAGCAGGTATGCGTAATACGGGTTGATTTTCCCTTTTTTTAGCATATTGTTAGTCTACAATTTTAGAGGAAATATGAATAACCTCTTTAGAAAAACAAACTATGGCTGGAAAAATTAAAAAAGGTGCATTAGTACGGGCAATAAAAGAAAAACTAACAGATAGTTTAGAAGCTAAAGCCAGCGATAATCGCTTTCCCGACTATATTTTTAATAGTAAAGGAGAGATTGTAGACATGAATGATGAGTACGCCCTCGTTAAATTTTATGTTCCTACTCCTAATATTTGGTTTCGTCTCGACCAAATAGAATTAGCCGAATAAATGGTTAGGGTGGGCAACGCCCACCAACCAAAATAACAACATTGCTAAATTAATATATCGATAAATAAGAATCGATCGAACTACTTCCTTTGTGACATGAGCTTTGGTAAATTAATTGAAAGTAGCGGTACGCTCTTTTAATTAATTTAATTATTCAAAATGCAAGAGGAGAGAAAAGGCTGTGGCAAAAAAAACGATCGCAAATTTATCAGAAGCAGATATATCAGGAAAAAAAGTTTTAGTTAGAGCAGATTTTAATGTACCGCTAGACGACAACGGCAGCATTACTGACGATACTCGTATCAGAGCAGCTTTACCTACTATTAAAGACTTAACTGACAAAGGTGGCAAGGTTATTCTGTGTAGCCATATGGGTCGTCCCAAAGGAGAGGTTAAAGAAAAATTACGTCTAACTCCCGTTGCCAAACGTCTATCTGAGTTACTCGGACAAGAAGTTATCAAATGCGATGATTGTGTCGGCGATGAAGTTACGGCTACTCTAAGTAAATTAGAAAATGGACAAGTAGCATTACTAGAAAATCTCCGTTTTCATGCAGAAGAGGAGAAAAACGAGCCCGAATTTGCCAAACAGTTAGCCTCCAATGCGGATTTGTACGTAAATGAAGCCTTTGGTACCGCTCACCGCGCTCATGCTTCTACAGAGGGAGTAACCCACTATCTCAAACCCAGTGTAGCTGGTTACTTAATTGAAAAAGAATTAAATTATCTCCAAAATGCAGTAGATAACCCTCAACGTCCCCTAGCAGCTATTATTGGTGGTTCTAAAGTTTCTAGTAAAATTGGCGTAATTGAAACTTTACTAGAGAAATGTGACAAGCTACTCATCGGCGGAGGTATGATTTTTACCTTCTACAAAGCGCGTGGTTTGAGCGTGGGTAAATCTTTAGTAGAGGAAGATAAGTTAGAATTAGCTAAATCTTTAGAAGCCAAAGCCAAAGAATTAGGGGTTGAGCTATTACTGCCTACTGATGTAGTGGTTGCCGATAACTTTGCTCCCGATGCTAATGCCAAAACTGTCAGCATTAATGAGATTCCCGATGGTTGGATGGGATTAGATATTGGTCCTGATTCTGTTAAAGTATTTCAAGATGCTCTAGCTGATTGTAAAGCAGTAATTTGGAATGGCCCGATGGGGGTATTTGAATTCGATAAATTTGCAGTAGGTACAGAAGCGATCGCTAATACTCTAGCAGGAAAACAAGACGCTGTTACTATTATTGGAGGTGGTGACTCCGTAGCTGCGGTAGAAAAAGTAGGTGTAGCCGATAAAATGAGTCACATTTCTACTGGCGGTGGTGCAAGTCTAGAGTTACTCGAAGGTAAAAAATTACCTGGTATTGTTGCTTTAGATGATGCTTAGAAACCAGATTAATAGATAGCATACTTATTGGTTATAGGAAGGTAAAAATTAACTTTGCCTTCTTTTTTGTTGAAAGGTGAGCTATGCTGATTTTCAATATTCAAATCTAAAATTGATTTTACCTGAAGGCACGATCTCTTCAAGATCTCGCTTGGCGATCGCGCAGCATCAAAAATAACTTTCGATCTTCTCTGCTATCTTATTCATTATTTAAATACAGTAAGCATCGATAAAATAGCTGAGAAACGAATTTGAAAAACTCCCTACTTACTACTTGCTAGTTGCTACTTAACTAACTATTGTTCACCGTTCAACCGAACTTAGTATTAGATAAATTCCCAAAAGTTAAATTTTTGGCTGATTAACCCTAAATATAGCCAAAAATGGTAAAAAAAGAGTAAACCGCCGTATTTTTTCTGAAACGAACGATATTCTTAAACTTTAGTTGCCCGATTAGCACTAGATCTTTCGAGATCGCGGACTTTTTTACCACGCCAGAAAAGACGCATGGGAGTACCAGTAAAACCTAACTGTTTTCTAAACTGTCCTTCGATATAGCGACGATAATTATCATTAAACCGCTTAGGATCGTTAACGAATAAAGCTATGCTAGGGGGTTGGGAACTAACTTGAGTACCGTAATAGATTCTCCCTTGTTTTCCTTGACGAGTAGTAGGGGGAGAATGCCATTCGATCGCTTCTTGGATTACTTCATTGATTACCGCAGTACTAACTCGACGGCAATGTTCTTTGGCTGCGGTATCGACTAGATCGAAAATTTTATTGACTCTTTGACCAGTCATGGCACTAACAAAAATCATTTCTGCCCAATCCATATAGTAGAGTCGGCTTTGAATTATCTTTTTGTATTCGTAGATTGTATAAGAATCTTTTTCTACTGCGTCCCACTTGTTAACGATAATTACGGCTGCTTTGCCTTCTTCGATAATCCGTCCTGTAAGCTTCAAATCTTGCTCGGTAATGCCATCGATAACATCGACTACAAACAAAACAACATTGGCGCGACGAATTGCTTTAAAAGCCCGATTAATGCTAAAAAATTCTGCCCCATACTCGACATTTTTTTTACGTCGAATACCCGCAGTATCGATTAAACGATAGAGTTGTCCGTTTCTTTCTACTACAGTATCGATCGCGTCTCTAGTCGTACCAGAAACAGGAGAAACGATCGCTCTTTGTTCTCCCGTCAAAGCATTCAGCAGGCTAGATTTTCCTACATTAGGACGACCGACAATGGCAACTTTAATCTCTTCGCTTACTTCCAAAGAATCCATTGGTGGTAAATAGGTAATCAGTTCGTCTAGTAGTTCTCCCGTACCACTTCCATGGATTGCCGAAATAGGATAGGGTTCACCCAAACCTATTTCCCAAAATTGGGCTGCTTGAGTCATGCCTTGTTCTACCGATTCACATTTATTTACAGCAAGTAAGACGGGTACAGATTGTTGGCGTAACCACTGGGTAATTTCGCGATCGCCTGCTGTAGGACCTGTTTGCCCGTCCACCAAAAAAATAGCTACAGAAGCTTCAGTTAAGGCGGTCATAGCCTGTTGACGAATTAGGGGTAAAAATTCTGTATCATCATCGAAGACTAAACCCCCCGTATCGACTACTTGAAATTCGCGATCGAGCCAAAAAGCAGGACGGTAAGTGCGATCGCGAGTGATACCTGGTTCGTCATGGACAATAGCTTGTCGATCGCCAGCTAAACGATTAACTAGAGTAGATTTACCCACATTGGGTCTGCCAATAATAGCAACAATTGGTAGAGGCATAATTACAAATAATTAATTACTTAATATTTTATGTTGGTTTTCCATGGCTCTTGAGTTCTATCTTCAAGTTAGTCATGGAATTGATAAGGAATTGACCTAGAATTTACTAAATGGAAGTTTGACCGAGATGGGGATCGATTAACAATGAAGCAAATATTATACCATTTTACTAAAGCCCGATTAAAGCTAAGAAATCTGATTATATCGGGATTTGCCCTAGTATTCACAATATTTATATTAGCTGCTCCAGTACTAGCAACAGGGGTTTATGACATAGCTAATCCCAACACAGAAGATGTTTGGGTCATAGATCAGGCTAAAGAAATTAGTCTGGCTAATCAAAGAAAACTAAGTAATACATTCCAACAATTAGCTCAAGACACGGGACAAGAAATTAGGATGATTGCCGTCCGTCGTCTAGACTATGGTGAAACTATCGATAGTTTTGCCGACGAAGTCTTTACTAGTTGGTATCCTAATGCCGAAGCAAAAGCCAACCAAACATTATTAGTAATAGACACTCTAACTAATAATGTAGCTATTCGTACTGGAGAAAATGCTCAAAAATTAGTCAACCCAGAAATCGCTAATAGTATTGTTGAAGAAACTATCGGTAACAATCTAAGGAACGGTAACAAATACAATCAGGCATTTCTTGATGCTAGCGATCGACTAGTTGCCGTGTTATCGGGAGAAGAAGACCCAGGCCCCCCAGCTATTACTGATGATGTTCAAATAGAAGGAACTTTTACGAAAGCGGAAGATACCGATGACGGGATTGCTACTATCTGGGTAGTGGTACTGCTGCTACTGGCAACAGTAATACCCATGGTTACTTATTTTTGGTATGTCGGTTTGCCCGGTAACTAATCTTGAATATATTCTGTACCATTAATTAAAGCATACTCAGCCCTAGTAAATTCTCGACCTAAATAACAGGCATGGTCTAACATCGTTAGAGGACAGGGTTGGGTTTGCTCAATTATTTTCACACATATTTCTTTGGCAGTTCTCCCCGTAAAAACTGTTTCTGCGGTTCTATTTACTTTTCCTTTAGCTGGAATCACTTTACCTGTGGCGGGGTCTACAGCCAGTCCTTTGTCATTAATTACATTAGTAAAATGTTTAGCGCAAATTAATTCTGCTTCGCGATCGAGATAGATAATAAAGTAGCCATTAGGATCGAGATCGATATAGCGTTTAGATAACTCATCATCGAGGGATTTTAAATTTTCTTTTATTTGACTCATAAATTTTTAGGGAAATTTTTTAGCTCTTAAGGTATTAATATTGATTGTATCCGTCAGATATTATCGAACGAGCGAGCAATTTTCGCACAATTATTTTCAACTCTATAACTTCTAAACCGTTAATAAAAATCTCAACAAATCTGTTGAGTCGTAATCCTAACGGTTAGATTACTAGCCTTTGGATTCTCACCGAATTCTCGAAGTGCGCGGACGCTTGCTAGAAGACCCCTTCTTAAGTATT
>JBFRWK010000288.1:0-6702 GCA_051439545.1 Xenococcaceae cyanobacterium
AAATTTAAGCAGAATAAGGGTTTCAACAGTGTGTAGTTTTTTTCAAGCCGATTTAAGCAGGGTCAAACGCTTACTACACAAAGCTTTCAGAGACTGCGATCGCCAAGTTGGTGAGAAATGCGGGTAAGAGTAGTAAGTAAAACATCGGAAGCGAGAACAATTAGTAAAATCAAACCTAACAATAACAGCAACAACGACATGATACTTCTCAAAACATAATTAACGTGAATTCAAAATTACTCTTCACTTTTTCTGTAAATTCATATTAGAAACAGAACGAACCAAGTCAAACAGTTATTTTTCAAGATCTATCCCAACTTCTGCTGCTTTACTAATTGCTTTTTCGCCAATATCGGGTTCTTTCACTCTATCATTCCTTTATTTTTAATTCGATCGAGTAATAGGTAGCAAGTATAGAACTACCTATTACCTATTACTTATTACCTATTACCTAAACAGTTGCTGGTTTTGGTTCTGGTTTAGGAGGTTCGGAATTAGAAATTGCTTGTTGTACTTTATTTGCTAATTCTTCTGAAACATTGCGGAATAATTTCATCTGATCTTCGATGATTTCTGGGCTACATTTACCCAAACTTCCGGCGATATTGCTGTAAAGGCGTTCTTTTTCACCATCATCGAGCATATCGTAATACATTTTAGCTTGATCGTAATGATCTTCTTCGTCTAATTCGATCCGTGCAGCCATTCCAGAGACATGATAGGGTGGGGCTTCTGCTCGTTTGTCTGCTTGGGGATAGCCTTCGTGGGAGGGATTATAGTTAATGCGTCCGCCTTTATTATCGTCATGACGCATAAAACCATCGCGATAGGGATCGTTAGCCTCAGTAGCGTGGGGTTTATTAACGGGAACGGTATCGTAATTAACCCCTAAACGATAGCGGTGAGCATCCGCATAAGACATGATCCGCGCCTGTAACATCCGATCTGGCGACCAAGAAATTCCAGGTACAACATTACCAGGAGAAAAGGCTGCTTGTTCGACTTCGGCGAAATAGTTTTCGGGGTTGCGATTTAATTCAAACTTACCTACTCTTTGTAAGGGGAAATCACCATGAGGCCATATTTTAGTAAGATCGAAAGGATTCCACTTAAAGTTTTGTGCCTGTTCGTCGGTCATGGTTTGAATGTGCATAGTCCAGGAAGGATAATTACCCTCGTCGATCGCCTTGTATAAATCTTTCGCTGCCCAACGGGGTTCGATTCCCTGCATTTTACGCCATTGCTCGTCGGTAAAGAATTTATTACCCTGGTCGGTTTTGAAGTGGAATTTAACCCAAATACGCTCATTTTTTTCGTTAATCAGGCTAAAAGTATGGCTACCATAACCATTCATATGTCGCCAACCCATGGGCGCACCGCGATCGCCCATTAACCATAATACTTGATGGATACTTTCGGGAGTTAATGACCAAAAATCCCACCACATTTGGTCGTGTCGCCAATGTTCTTTGGGATGTTCTTTTTGGGAACGGATAAAGTCCATAAACTTCATCGGATCTCGCATAAAAAAGATCGGGGTATTGTTCCCCACCATATCCCAGTTACCATCTTCGGTATAAAACTTAACCGCAAAACCTCTAAGATCGCGATATATATCCGAACCGCCTTTAGATTTAGCTACAGTGGAAAAACGGGCAAAAACTTCGGTTTGTTTACCTACTTCCGAGAATAACTTGGCTTTAGTGTATTTAGTAAGATCATCGGTGACAGTAAAAGTCCCGTAGGCACCAGAACCAACAGCATGAACTACCCTTTCGGGAATACGTTCGCGGTTGAAATGTGCCATTTTCTCTAGAAGAGTATAGTCTTCGAGTAAAAGTGGCCCTTGTTTGCCAACGGACTTAGATACAGTATTGCTCGGTACTGGAATACCCGCTGCGTTAGTTAAAATTTCTTGATTTTTATCTACCACGGTAAATTTCTCTCTCTTTTCAGAGTAATATCTCTAGTTATTGCTATGTTTAGATGCTAGTGGGATATTTTACATCAAAAGCATCTAACTTTAGACAGATAGAGAAATGACAAACAAATTAGTATAAGTACCTAAACAAAATTAATTACACAGGTTGGGTTAGTAGCGATCGGCTATCAGCTTTTTATTCAGGTATAGAACCTTCGCCGTGAGTAATTTATTTTTAAGTTTTAAATGTGAAACCTAGCTGCGATCGACAATCATTAGATTTGCCCTCGATCTAGCCTCGATTTTTTCAAATTATTCAATGTTTGAGCCTTCTCATAACTAACTTGAATTGCAGAAATTTTATGCTTAAGTAGACCAAATTAACTTATCGAATCTTTTGTCTCTCTTGGGTTTGATTTAATAAAAATATCATTCATAAGATAGGTGGAAAAATATGTATTTCCTGATATTTTTAAGAAAAATAATAGTATTAGATATCGATGAATAATATTTGGTAAAAATTACTTACAATAGCATTATTATTAATGTTTGTTATCGCTCCTTTTGCTGGATTTGCTCCTTTACTTTTAATAATACTAATTGCGGAAATTTCTTGGGCTGTAGCAACTATCGTAAGAATTTTAATTTATGACAAACAGCCCGATGAAGAACGAGGATAAATCATCAATCATTTGCTTTTTTTCTTTTAAATAAAAAAGACCGCTAGCTACGGTCTTACAGAGTTAGTTACTATTAGCTAATTCACTTTTCTTCAATATACATTTCTGGCTCTACGGGGTAGTTATCTAAACGTCCAGATTCATCAGTTGTATAACCCTCTGTGGTGCTTATTCCTGTACCCGCTTCTTGTTTCTCCATTTCCCGAACTTGTTTGGAGTTTAATTCTTTATCTGCACCAGAGGGAATTACTGCATCAGAAGGATTAACGGCAGTAGTTTGTGCCATTTGAACGCCAGTTTGTTTGCCAGGCGCACCTTTTCCTGGCTCTACATCTTCGGGGTTGGTGCGGGGAATTACTTTTTTGTTTTCGTCGTTTTCCATGTTAATTCTTTTGCTATAGCGATCGGATTTGATTCATGAACAAGAAGGCGATCGCTATATTCAATGCAGGATTAATATTTTTATCTGAAGTTGTTGTAGCCATATATAAGCTTTTTCTTCTATTTTTTTTTACTAATTATCCAGCAATTAAAACTGCTCATATTTAAGTTATTAATTTTCAGATAAATAAGTCACTATATAAAGTTAGATAAATATTAAAATGAAACTATAACTACAGATGGATATTCCATAATTAGTAATAGGCACTGGGTAGCAATTTATAATTACTAACAACTTTTCGTAATCCTAACAACTCTTGGGGTGATGCGAGTAATTTTATTCTTGCTGTAGTAATTTGTTGTTGGGAATTGTAGTTAAAAAACCAGGCAAGATTTACAGTAAACAAAGAAGTCTTGACTTTTCCTAGTACTTTTATTAGTTCCGAATCATTTTCTGAAAATTCATATATGCCTTGCTGCGGTAATAAGGTCATTCCCTTAGCTTCTTTGCTTAAATATAAAGCGATCGCTTTTCTGCCAATGATTAGTTCTTCAAATGGTGCTAGTAATTCTCCGTCTTCTGCAAATAAAGTAGCAGTTTGCTGAAACTCTTCTCTATTGATAGTAAGAAAATAGGTGTAAATAAATTGTTCTTTAATTCCGACTATAACTAAATTATCATCTGTAATAATTTCACTGTAAGTCATGGGTTGAATATTATAATTTGCTTGTCTCTAGCTCAAAAATAAAACAAAGCGATCGAAGCAAGCGTCTATCCAAAGTTTTATCTATAGGAATAAATCTAACCATAGAGAGAAGTAAAATAAAAACGACTACTATATTATGGGAAAAATCATATCTATTATGAACCTAATTTAATGGATAAAATTCAAAAGTTAAAAACTCTGAAAAGAATTCGTAGAATTGCTACCCTTTTAGATACAGCGTTTGGCATTCCTGGTACTAAGTTTCGTATTGGTTTAGACCCTATTTTAGGTTTGATTCCAGGAGGAGGAGATTTAATTACTGCTGGTATTTCTGCCTATATGATTTATCTAGCTACTCGTTTCGGACTCAAAAAAGAAGAAATAGGCAAGATGATAGGTAATGTAGCGATCGAAACTTTTTTAGGAACAGTTCCCTTGGTGGGTGATGTTTTTGATGCTTATTTCAAAGCAAATATCCGCAATCTTGAAATTTTAGAAAAGCATATAGAAGAATCTAATTTAGAAAGTGACGAGCTTTTAACCCTAGAAAATAATCCTCAAGCAATATCAGTAAAATAAGATTTGTTTTAAATTAAATAGTAGTTAGATAATAACAACGGAGATAATTAATGCTTCAAGGAATAGAATTAATTGACTGTGCCAAAGCAAACGCCAAACAAGGAGTTGCTGTTGCTGCAAAACAATCTGGTTATGGACAAAACATTTCTTTATTTCAAGAAAACTTGAACAAAGCTTGTACAGAAATTGGTGTAAAGATAGACGAATTATCCGATTTAATTACCGACCAACAAGTAGTTAAAGAAAACCACGAAGGTTTAGATATAGCTCCCGATACTAACTCACAACTTTAAAAATTTTTTGTTAATTAGACAACTCATAGACAGGCAGTTAGGTAAATTTAATAACTGCCTTTATTTATTAATATGTAACTGAGTCGGCTATTTGGCGATCGCTTTTGCTACCATTGCTATTGCTATTATCGGGGATATAATCGTTATACTTATCCTGATTGTAAAAATAGAGAGTCCGAATAGGATAAGGAATGCCAATATTATCACTATCGAAAGCTGCTTTAATTGCCATTATTGCTCTAGTTTGTACCTGTCTTACTTCGGGTTGTCTTGGGTTAGTCCAGTAGCGCACGACAAAATCGATCGAACTATCACCAAATCCAACTAAGTCTATTTCTGGCGGTCTATTATCTAAAACTCCCTCAACATTTTCAATGGTTTTTTGTAAAATCTGTTTGGCTTTAGGTAAAGAAGTATTGTAATCTACTCCTACTCCTAGATCGGTTCGACGTTGATTATAAGCGGTTCTTACTCTCACCGCACTGGTAAATACTTCGGAGTTGGGAACTAATATTCTTTCACCATCATAAGTACGAATTTGCGTAGTCCGAATATCAATTTGTTCTACAGTACCTTCATAATCTCCTACAATAATTTGGTCATCAATTTGAAATGGACGCTGAACTAAAATAAGAATCCCTGACAGAAAATTTTTAAAAATATCTTGAAAGGCAAAACCAATAGCAACAGAACTTAGTCCTAAAGTAGCAATAATATCTCCCAGACGTAAACCAGGAAAAGCAACGACACAGGCCAAAACAATTCCTACGATCCAGGTAGCAACATGGGCAGTTTTACGCAGTAATAATTGTAACGATTTACTATCTAAAGTTTTACGACCTATGCGATCTGCTATATTTCTATTAAACTGAGCAGCATAGCGGGTCAGCATTATAATAATTAAAGCCGTAACCAGTGCTGGAAATATTTTAATTGCACTACCCAATAACTCTCTTAAACTGTTGACGACTGTATCTAATATTTTGTCCATATACAAAAAAAATTCAGAAAAAATTAAAAAGGAAGCACATTCATTGTCTTCCTTAAATTTCAAAAACTAGATCTTAACTCGATTACTCTTTAGCAATAACCCAAATAGCATGAACGATTCCAGGTATATAGCCTAATAAGGTTAATAAAATATTGATTGCTAGTTGAGTGCTAAATCCTGTCTGTAAAAACACACCCAATGGAGGTAAAAATATAGCACATATAATTCTAACGATGTCCATTTTTTCTTAGTTTATTAATTGTTATGGTTTTGCTTAATATTTAAGATTGTATTCTTCTTGGCTTTTTTACTAGTTACTTGAAGTTTTAATAACTTTACTTAAATAGTATCTAGCAAACAACTTCACCATTAGAAACTATCAAAAAAACCAAGATAGAGAATCTTTCTTTAGGGGTAAATAGTCAAAATTATAGATCGAGCTATATCTATCTCAAGATAGACGTTGTTACTCGATCGACTGAATTGTTATGAAAAAATATAATTAATTTTCAGCGATCGAGTATTTGACAGATAAATTTAATACTTTTGCCAGATACATATAAGAAAATGTTTGTTCAAGATAAAACAAAGTAACTTAACAAAAGTGGCAAATGAAGGAAGTAGCTGTCGCCAAAATACACGATTTGCACAATGGTCAAATGCAGCAAATAGCTGTGGGAGATGTGCAAATATTACTAGCAAAAATTAATGATAAGTTTTATGCTACTAGTGCCTTTTGTACTCATTATGGCGCACCCCTAGAAAAAGGAATTTTGTGTGGGGAAAGAATCGTTTGTCCTTGGCATAATGCTTGTTTTAATGGTATTTCGGGTCAGCAAGAAGAACCACCAGGTTTGGATTCTTTAGCCTATTTCAATACTAGAATAGAAGGAGATCGAGTATTTGTTAGGCTACTAGACAAAATACCGCAGCAACGTACTCTACAAATGTCTAGATATGTTCCTAATGTAGATGAGCGTACTTTTGTTATTGTAGGTGCTGGTGCTGCGGGAATGAATGCAGTACCCGCATTTCTCACAAACTTGGCGATCGCAGTCTCTGAAAGCTTTGTGTAGTAAGCGTTTGACCCTGCTTAAATCGGCTTGAAAAAAACTACACACTGTTGAAACCCTTATTCTGCTTAAATTTG
>JBFRWK010000289.1:0-44188 GCA_051439545.1 Xenococcaceae cyanobacterium
GTAAGCGTTTGACCCTGCTTAAATCGGCTTGAAAAAAACTACACACTGTTGAAACCCTTATTCTGCTTAAATTTGACCAGACAAGGGTTATAGCGGAGCAAAATATCTTGGTGAGAAATGCGGGTAATCCCATTCCCAATAACCGCTCGATTCCCTCTTTACTTTCATAACCGGCAATCCACAAGCGATCGCCAACCCGTGCCTTAGCCAAGCTGATCAGGGAGCGTTTCGTATTGAACTAAAATCTTTCCTGCCGATCGAGATTGCATTTACACCCACATTCAAGATAATCAATCATTAGCTGCCTTATTTAATCCAGCGAAGTCAAACAATTCTGTATCGGCTAACTGAGAAGGAGATACATTTTGAATACTACGAAAAATACTATCAATCCTACCAGGAGATTCTCTTTCCCAAGTCTGCAACATTTCCTTGATTTTAGCCCTTTGTAAATTTTCTTGAGAGCCACAAAGATTACAAGGAATAATCGGAAATTTCCTTACATTGGCATAACGCATAATTTCTTTTTCCGAACAATATGCTAGAGGACGAATGATAATATTTTGGCGATCGTCGGTTAATAGCTTTGGTGGCATGGCTTTTAACCTTCCACCATTAAACATATTCAGAAATAATGTCTCGACAATATCATCCCGATGATGACCTAATGCAATTTTAGTCGCGCCTTCTTCTCTTGCTACTCGATAAAGAATACCGCGACGCAAGCGCGAACACAGACCGCACATCGTTTTTCCTTCTGGAATTATGCTAGTTACAGTACTATAAGTATCTTGTTCTACAATGCGATAGGGAATGTTCAGTGAAGCTAAATACTCTGGTAAGATGTGTTCGGGAAAGCCTGGTTGTTTTTGATCTAAATTAACTGCCAATATCTCAAATCTTACAGGAGCTTTTCGTTGTAAGCTTAAAAGCAGATCGAGCATGGTATAAGAATCTTTTCCCCCAGATAAACATACCATCACGCGATCGCCTTCTTCGATCATCTTATAATCAGCGATCGCTTTTCCAACTAAGCCTCGTAAACTTGCTTGTAGTCTTTTAAAGTTTTTTGAGGTACGAACCTTAGTGGCTGTCATGCTGATTTCTCCGTGACATACTCCTACACTAACTCTTCGAGTATAGTGTAGGCTTCTCAACCTCGCGATTGAGCATTGCTCCCCATGATGCGCCACTTATCTAGAACAAAGTTCCCCGACAGTACGACGCTCGACTCGAATGATGGCGAACCAAGTTCGCCATCCGCTCGCTCGACTTGAGAGCCAATTTCTTGCTTTTCGGGAGTCCCCCGATACGTTTCTATTCCGCGATTACATATCTCTTGAGCAGAGACTAGATCGCGGTCTACTGCAACATCAACCCCATAACCATATTCATGACAAACATGATATCTATCAGACAATTCTTTCCTGACCTCAGACCGACAATTACTGCATACTTGACTTGTACCACGATGGTCAACTCTGCCAACAAAAACATCTCGCTTTTTGCCTACATATTCTAGTATGGTTCTGAAAGAGCCAAAGCTGGCATCAACAGTGTGTTTGCCTAGCATTCCTTTTGCCATAATCCGAAAGTCACAATCTTCTAGATAGATTGTGTCTGCCATGTCACAGAGTTTATGGGCTAATTTGAACTGATAGTCAGCACGTTTGAATCCTATGTGATTATGTTGCTTGGCTACTTTAATTCTCGCTTTTTCGTAGTTCTTTCCTCGTTTCATCTTTTTTGACAGACGCTTTTGTAGTACTTTCAACCGACTGTGCGCTGTTTTGAAAAACTGAGGTCTGGGTTCAATATATCCATCGGACGTTGCTACATAAGATAACAAACCAACATCAACCCCGATACTATGACCATGAGGTACAGGACTAGGAAGCTCAATATCTGATTCTATTGCTATCACGGCAAACCAACCTACAGCTTTTTTTACTACCCTTACTTGCTTGATTCCAAAACCATCAGGTATGGGTCGATGTAGATTGATTTGTACTAACCCAAGTTTGGGTAACTGAATCTGCCACCCAGTCAAAGGATTGGTTTTGAACTGGGGAAACAACAAAGACTTCATCTGTCCATATTTTTTGTAACGAGGGAATCCATAACCCCTGTTCCGAAAAAAGTCCCAAGCATCATACAGCCTTCTAATGTTGGTTTGCAATACTTGAGATGGTACAGCCTTTAGTCTGGGAAATTGTTTTTTAGCTTTGGGTAGGTTGTTTTGTTGTTGGTGATAACTAGGAAACGGATAATCCGCAGCCATAATGTACTCTGATTCCAAACTACATCTATCAACAGGTGCTTTTCTAGAGCTAACCCAGTCTTTGATTTCTCTAAGAGCATAATTATAGCTAACCCGACAAGTTTCCAGCCACTCATTGAGGAGCTTCGTCTGTTTGTTATCTGGGTAGATGCTATAGACATAGTTAAGTATCATCAAAAGATTCTACCACAATGTAAGGTTGTCGGTAGATTACTAATTAGAATAGCATCGAGCCATTATAATTAGTCTGGGGGCGATTGGCTCCACACGCTAAAACATCGCCAGCCCAAACTGCGTTTGGTTGAACCTGGCTTGTTTATAGACCTGGGACTTACTCGCCCCCAGACCTCCTAAAAGTTAAATTATCAGAGCGTTTTTGAACATTTTCTTTTGAGCATCATACCCAAACTACAAGCCATAATTGTACCGAAAATAGATAGGGGTTCTGGGGTAGAAACTTGAGCTTGAGCCGTAATCAAATCTAATTCTACAGTAATATTAATATCCGACCCTTGACGCAACCAGAAAGAATAATCGCCAGATTTTAAGGGAAGGGAAAAACCTGCTGCACCAGAAGCCCAAGTATTGGCAAGATTAGTTAAGTTATTAATTAAGTCTTCTACGGTGACATCTTCAGAAAGTTGGGCAATTTGGGCTGGAGAGTAAGGATTATGGCTTGCTTCCTCTTGGTATATCTCTTTTTGTCCCGAAACCTCTGGACTGAGATTCGCTACCGACATTTCTCTCAGTACTTTTTCAGTATCGCCTACTTGAGTACTACGAAGATGCGTCCATCCTAGTAAACCCTCTGCTGGTTCTTCTAAATTATTAGGAAAAACATAGTCAAATACTGTTCCTTCTTGCATAGCAAAAAAGGCAATATCTTCAAAGTTGGGCGAACTCTCCCAAGACTTCAGCACAATATTAGTTAAAATAAGTCCTTCAGGTATAGTAAAAGTAAAATAATCTGGAGCAGGATTAGTTTGTCCTGCGTTGAAAGTTGCTTTCAGAGAATTAGTACCTAAAGTTAGTTCTCCTAACAAAGTAGGATTTAAACCATCATCAGATAAATCGACGTTAATATCTTCATTGTAAAGGACGGCTGCTTTAGCTGTAGTAGAGAAATTGAGTAATGTCAGCGTCGATATAGCTGCCATTAAAGATAACCTGGGTAGAAAATTGTTCGACATCTTTTTTTAACGGTAACGATTTGTGTCGTTTTCAGTTGAAAAATTTCGGTATTGATGAGTCTCGGTATGATAACTAGAACTATATTCTTAGCCTATTCACATTTGCTACACTCATTATATTTTTTCTATGAAGATTTGATGTAAAAACTGTTAATTAACTAGACATTACTTAATTTATGCATCACTATTGTTGCTAAAAATTACAAGTAATCATCTTAATCTACTCAATATTTTATGAAAGTAGCAGTTGTTGCCTACAATCCTAATTGGAAAAAGAATTTTGCTTTAGAATCCTCACAAATAGCCAAAGCTTTAGGAAAAAATGTAGTTTTTATTCATCATATAGGCAGCACTGCTATTCCCAATATTTATGCTAAACCGATTATTGATTTTTTAGTAGAAGTCAGAGATATCGATCGCGTAAGTCCTAAAAATGCTGCTATGGAAGCATTAGGTTACGAAGCCATGGGAGAATTTGGGCTTATTGGTCGTCGTTACTTTCGTAAAGAAAATTCACCAGGAATAAGAACTCATCATGTTCATACTTATCAAGTGGGTTCGCCAGAAATAGAACGCCATCTAGCCTTTCGAGATTATCTGCTCGCTCATCCTGAAGATGCTCAAAAATACGGTGAATTGAAGCTTAAATTAGCCCAAAAGTATCCAGAAGATATCGAAGGATATATGGATGGTAAAGATGAATTTGTTAAAGAAATAGAAAAAAAAGCAATTCAGTGGCGTATTTTAAATTTAGATTAAACCCAGCGACGTTGCAGAAAGCTGTAAGCTGATAGCTAACAAGTTATTAGGTTGTTAGCTATGGATATAGTTTTTGCTACAGCAACTCAACTAGCAGAGATGATTCGGAATAAAGAAGTTTCGGCAGTAGAAGTTTTAGAAGCACATTTAGAACAAATAGATAGACATAACGGCAAAATAAATGCGATCGCCACATTAGATCCAGAAAATGCCCAAAAAAGAGCTAAAAAAGCCGATGAAGCCCTAGCTAAAGGAGAAAATTGGGGCAAACTTCATGGCGTACCCATTACCGTTAAAGACATTATAGAAACGGCGGGATTGCTTACTACGGCTGGCTATCCACCTTTAAAAAATCATATTCCTACTGAAGATGCCACCACGGTAGCGAGATTAAAAACAGCAGGGGCAATTGTTTTAGCTAAAACTAATACTCCCCGATTAGGTGGAGATTATCAAACAAATAATCCGATTTTCGGCAAAACTAATAATCCCTGGGATTTAAACCGTACACCAGGCGGGAGTAGTGGCGGATCGGCAAGTGCTGTAGCTGCTGGTTTTTCCCCTTTAGACCTCGGTAGTGATATTGGCGGTTCGATTCGCCTTCCAGCCCATTACTGCGGTGTTTACGGCTTTATGCCTACAGATCGACGGGTTTCTATTGCAGGACATCTTCCCCCCTTACCAGGACAACCGCAGTATATTCGTCATATGCTTAGAGTAGGCCCTCTTGCTCGTTCGGTAGAAGATTTACAACTCTGTTTTTCTCTCATTGCTGGTGCAGATATCAGACAACCAGAGATTCCCTCTATTTCTTTAGATAGGCCAACAGAAAAAAAGCTTTCCCAACTTAAAATTGCTTGGACTTATGGCTATGATTTTTTACCCGTGAGTAAAGATACCTATTCTTGTATTCAAAACTTAATTAACCGTTTGTCTGGAACTGGTTGTTATCTTGAAGAATGTAACCCAACGAATTTAGATTGGTCGGAGGTTTTAGCGGGTTATAGTGCTTTGGCTAGCTATGAATTATTTGCCTCTGCCTCTAAACTGGGTGTTTTGCCAGGAATAGTTACAGCGATTATTAATGAATTTTATGCTCGTACTCAAACTGCTTTTAAATCTGGTACTCCTCTAGTCAAAAAAGGAAACCTGGCTTTTCCTCCCAGTATTAAAAAATACAACACTATTTTAAGCGATCGCGATCGCCAGATAGCGCAAATAGAGAGATTTATGGCTCAATGGGATACCTGGATTTGTCCTGTATCTCTCTCTCCTGCCTTTTCCCATTGTGGTTTTGGTAAGCCAATTGAAGTTGATGGGGCAAAATTTCCTTATTTTTTAGTTTGTGGTGGTTACACGATGCCTCTAAATTTTCTAGGCAGTCCTGTAGTTGTAATTCCCATCGGCAAAAGTAAAGAAGGACTACCCATAGGCGTACAAATTGTCGGTAAAAGATGGCAAGATCTGAATTTATTGGCGATCGCTAATGAAATTAGCCAAGTAGTTGGGGAGTTTTCCGCCCCTTTTTAGATTACTAGTAAAGTTCAGACATACTAATACGAACTTTAAAAATCATCGATCGCTATTTCGTAAATAGGATACTTACCAAATCTACCTAATTTATTAATTTTAATCTGATACTGTCGATCGCCTTGAGTAAAGCGTAAATTGCTTGGTTCTAGGTGAGGTAAATTACAAAATCGATTTGGATAACAGATATAGGTTAATTTCGGTTGTTGTTGCTCGATTAAAGTTTGACTTAATTTAATCAAATCTTGCCCATTTTCTACTTTGAAAAATATTTTATCTCTGGTTGTTGATAATTCTAAAGCCTGTCCGACAAATTGATGAGAAATAGCAACAATCTGATTATTATCTTGTTTGAGAAAATTCACTGCTGGCTCAATATTTCGTGTATTTCTTTGTAAAAATTCCGTTCCCTGGAGCGTATTTTGCTCAATCCCTATTATTATTAGAAAAGTAAGCAAAGAATACAACCAATATTTACCGATAGTTTTATTTTGTTTCGAGATATAATCTAGTTCGATCGCAGTGACTAAAGAAATTACTGGGACAAGAATTAATAAAAACCTCGGCCCCCATTGTTTACCTCCTGCAATTAAGCCAGCCGTACCTACAGGAACGAGAATAGATACACCAATTAGAAAGAAGAGACAAGCTAAATAAGTAAAAGTAAGTTGTAAATTAAATCTGAGTCTAGTATCTTTAAGACTAAAAATAGAAATAAGAGTAATAGTAAAAAAGATTAAACTCTGTTTGAATAAATCCCTCCAATTGAATGTTTGATTAGCGATCGCCAAGAAACCAGCCAAAACTAAAATTAAAGTAATAGCATAAGCAATAGCAGCTATTTTATTGTTACTCGTAAATCTAATTTTTTGGACAAGGTAAAGAACTAAGTAGAGCAAAGAAAAATAAATAATTGGAAAATATACTAATAAAGCGATACTCATTCCTTGCATATTTTCCCAGGCATTTGAGAATCGCTCCATTAAAGAACTAGATTTTTCAACAATTTGAATAGCATGAATACCCAAAGCATGATTATAAATTAATTTATTAGTTAAGAAAAAACTAGCTACAGTTAACCAAGTGCTAAGTAATAAAATGACTTTTTGGTTATTCAAAAAAGAAATAGGCTTTAAATCAATAACTTTATTTAAGGAATTAAAAAGTTCTAACTGTCCTATCCAAGTAAGCAAAACCAGACCCGAAACCAACCCGACAACACAAATCAATTCTGGTCTAAACCAAACTGCAAAGCCTAACAAAAAGCCACTGAATAGAGCAGTAAAAACAGATAGCTTTTTTTTCTCCCTATGAACTAACAATAAAGTTAGCCCACTAAAGCAAAGGGCAACCGCTAGGGTATGCTCCCAATAAGTCGCACTATAAAAAGTAAGATAAGAAGCAAAAATTAAAATTGTTAATGCAACTGAAGTTAGATATTTATTTAATTTAAAAGAATGACATAATATTAATAAATCCCCCCAAACTATCCAGAGAGAAAATAAAGGAACTAAATATAAGCCACGGTAGCCAAATAAACGATAAAAAGGAGCAGTAACTAAAGGGAAAGTATAAGGGAAAGTAATATAATATTTATCGGCAACATGATAGACAAAAGGTTCTTCGTAAGGATATAAACCATTTTGCCAAAGAGCGCGAACCCAAGTTTCTGAGGGGGGAATTAAATCGAAACGTAAATCTTCTGTAGCCAATTGTTGAGATAATAATGCTTTGAGTCCAGCATCACCACTAAAATAAACTCCTTCAGAAATTTGTCCCTGTAGATATACAGAAAATAAAATTCCCATTAAGATAATTATTAAAGGAAATAAAATATTTTTTAGTTTCATTAACTTAAGCGTGATTTGTTCAACTAAAAACCAAGAAACTGTAGAGGCTACTCTAACAAAAGCAAGCCAGAGAAAAGATATATCTGAGTCAGAGGGTTTATTTCTCCTACAACAGAAAAAGCCAGAAATAATTGCTTCTATTAGAGCAACAGCAGACTACTTGAGAAAACAACAAGTAGGGGATACTGTAACTTATGTTGTTAATCGCAATATTAACTTCACTAACATCTGCGAACAACATTGTAGCTTTTGTGCGTTTCGTCGTGATGCGGGAGAAGAGGGATCTTTTTGGCTAAACACGGAGCAAATTATTAGCAAAGCGACAGATGCGGTGGCAAAAGGAGCAACGGAAATTTGTATGCAGGGAGGATTAAATCCAGAAGCCAAACATAATGGTACGTCTTTAGCTTATTATCTTAAACTGATTCCAGCAATTAAAGATAAATTTCCCCAACTCCATCTTCATGCTTTTTCACCCCAAGAAGTACAATTTATTGCTCGTGAAGATAATCTTAGTTACGAACAAGTAATTATTGCTCTGAAAGAATCTGGAGTAGACTCCATGCCAGGTACAGCAGCAGAAGTATTAGTCGATCGCGTCCGTAAAATTATCTGTCCTGAAAAGATCGATTCTGCCACTTGGCTAGAAATTGTCAGTACGGCTCATCGTTTGGGTTTAAATACTACCAGTACCATTTTATCTGGTCACATAGAAACTCCAGAAGAACAAATAACCCATTTAGCCAAATTGCGCTATCTACAGCAGCAAGCTATTAACAACAATTATCCAGCCAGAATTACCGAATTTATTATTTTGCCCTTTGTCGGACAAGAAGCACCCTTACCTTTACGGCGTAGAGTAGGTAGAGATCAACCTGTTTTAGCCGATGCTTTACATTTAACAGCCGTTGCTCGAATTTTTCTCGGTAATTGGATCGAGAATCATCAACCAAGCTGGGTTAAACTCGGCTTAGAAGGAGCAAAAGAAGCCTTAAAATGGGGATGTAATGACATTGGCGGTACTTTAATGGAAGAGCATATTACTACCATGGCAGGAGCGCGAGGAGGAACTTGTATGGAAGTAGAGACGTTACAAAAAGCAATTTTGTCTCTCGATCGCCCGTTTCAGCAAAGAACTACTCTCTACACAAAACTGACCGTTTAATGTTAAGTTAGTGGGTCATTTACTTTACTAAAAATTAACAAAAATACACAGTTAATTTATGGAATCTTAGTTAAATCTAGTAAATGTAGGTCATATTGTAAAAAACATACATTAAAACTTAGTTGCATGAGAATTTTAGTAACTGGTGGTGCTGGTTTTATTGGCTCACATCTAATCGATCGATTGATGACCAAAGGACACGAAGTTTTGTGCCTTGATAATTTTTATACTGGACACAAACGAAATTTAATTAAGTGGCTGGATAAACCTTATTTTGAACTTATCCGTCATGATATTACCGAACCTATTCGCCTAGAAGTAGATCAAATATATCATCTCGCTTGTCCTGCTTCTCCCGTTCACTATCAATATAATCCCGTCAAAACCATTAAAACTAATGTGATGGGAACATTGAACATGATGGGATTAGCTAAAAGGGTAAAAGCGAGAATTTTACTCGCATCTACTTCAGAAGTATACGGAGATCCGAGCGTTCATCCTCAACCCGAAGACTATCGCGGTAATGTAAATTGTATTGGTATTCGTAGTTGTTATGACGAAGGTAAACGAGTAGCAGAAACTCTTGCTTTTGATTACCATCGTCAAAATAATGTTGATATTCGTGTTGCTAGAATTTTTAATACTTACGGGCCAAGAATGTTGGAAAACGATGGTCGCGTGGTTAGTAACTTCGTAGTTCAAGCATTAAAAGGTATTCCGCTAACTGTATACGGGGATGGGTCACAAACTCGTAGTTTCTGCTATGTTTCCGATCTAGTAGAAGGATTAATGCGCTTAATGAATGGGGAATATATTGGACCTGTTAATTTAGGGAATCCAGGAGAATATACAATTCTAGAGTTAGCTAAAACTATCCAAGCAATGGTGAATCCCGATGCAGAATTGGTATTTAAACCCCTCCCTCAAGACGATCCCAAACAAAGACAACCAGATATTACTCGTGCTAAAAATTGGTTAGGTTGGGAACCAACAATTCCCCTTCAAGAAGGATTAAAAATGACTATAGAAGATTTTCGCGCTCGTGTTAACGAGCAGAAAACTCAAGTATCAAAACAGGATTCTCTGGCAAATTGCTAACTTTTGCCCACTCAATAATAGGAAATAATTAATTAAAAGAGGAATAATTCTATGCGAGTTTGTGTTATTGGAACTGGATATGTCGGTTTAGTTACAGGTGTTTGCTTGTCTCACATTGGACATGAGGTAATTTGTGTTGACAACAACGAAGAAAAAGTCAAACTAATGCAGTCAGGACAATCACCTATTTACGAACCAGGATTATCGGAGTTGATGCAGTCTTCTGCTGCATCGGGAAGACTCAAATTTACTTCCGACTTAGCTAAAGGCGTAAATCACGGTGAAATTTTATTTATTGCTGTAGGGACTCCACCTTTACCCACAGGAGAAAGCGATACTCGCTATGTAGAAGCGGTTGCCCGTGGTATTGGCAATCATCTCAATGGTGGCTATAAAGTAATCGTCAACAAATCTACCGTACCCATCGGTTCTGGCGACTGGGTTAGAATGATTGTACTAGATGGTATTGCCGAAAGACAAAAAACTTTAGTAACTAGTGGCGGTAATCCAGTTAACGAAGCAGAAAGTATAGCCTCAGCTAATTTCGATGTAGTTAGTAATCCAGAATTTTTACGAGAAGGTTCGGCAGTTTACGATACCTTTAACCCAGATCGCATAGTTTTAGGTGGTAATAGCGAAAAAGCGATCGCCATGATGCAAGAACTCTATCAGCCTCTGGTCAACCGAGAAGTTGCTGAAGATAAATCTTTACCTCCCGTACCAGTAGTAGTTACCGATTTGAGTTCGGCAGAAATGATTAAATATGCTGCTAACTCTTTCCTAGCTACTAAAATTAGTTTTATCAACGAAGTAGCCAATATTTGCGATCGCGTTGGTGCGGATGTTACTCAAGTTGCTAAAGGAATTGGTTTAGATTCTCGGATTGGTAGTAAGTTTTTACAAGCTGGTATTGGTTGGGGTGGCTCTTGTTTTCCTAAAGATGTATCTGCTTTAATTCATACTGCTGACGATTATGGTTACAATTCAGAATTACTTAAAGCTGCGGTGAGCGTAAATAAACGTCAACGTCTGATGCTGTTAGAGAAGCTACAACAGGAATTAAAAATCCTTAAAGGAAAAACTGTGGGCTTGCTTGGTTTAACTTTCAAACCAGACACCGATGATATGAGAGATGCGCCAGCATTAGATTTGATCGAACAGTTAAATCGTCTCGGTGCTAAAGTTAAAGCCTACGATCCGATTGTCTCTCAGTCGGGTTTGAGTCACGGTTTATCTGGAGTAATTATTGAAACCGATGCAGAGATGTTAGCAGATGGTTGCGATGCCCTAGTGTTAGTTACAGACTGGAAAGAATTTCTCAAACTAGACTACGGTAAAATGGCAAAATCTATGAATCATGCGACTATGATTGATGGTCGTAACTTCTTAGACAGAGAAGCTGTTCAAGAAGCTGGTTTCCGTTATTTAGGTATTGGTAGGTAGTGAGTAGTAAGTAGTGAGTTGCGAGTAGTAAGTTCTTAATTCTGATTTGGTACTTACGTCCAACAAGAGTTCTACAAAAAATGCAAAATGGGAAGTTTTTACTTTTCCTTTTGCATTTTTTATGATTTCTGACCTTTTAAACTTGAATTTTCTGGTTTGAGGTAGAGGTTGAATTTTTAAATGTCTACTTTCTACTTTCTACTCTCTACTTTCTACTTTCTAAGCCTCTCCACTACTCATCAAATTTTGGGTTGAGATATTGGGTAAAGCAGAAGTCATTTTTTCATTATTTCCAGGTAAACTTGGCTGAGAAGCTACAGGTATTTGTCCTTTAATTTGCTGCATCAAACTCGCCATTTCCAAAGCATTAAGAGCATAATTCCAACCGAGATTACCTTTAATTCCCGCTCTTTCTAAAGCTTGTTGTATGGTATCTACTGTTAAAACCCCGAAGATTACGGGTACGCCAGTTTGAAAACTAGCTGCTGCGATACCTTTAGCTGCTTCCCCCGCTACATAGTCAAAATGCGATGTTTGCCCCCGAATGACTGCACCGAGACAAATTACCGCATCGTAACGTCCAGAAAGTGCCATTTGACGAGCTACCATTGCTATTTCAAAGCTACCAGGAACCCAAACATAATCTACTTGAGTACCTTCTGGATTAACATCAACACCATGACGCTTGAGGCAATCTTGACAACCAGATAATAGTTTATCGGTAATCAAATCATTAAACCGCCCGATAACGATCGCAAAACGTAACGACGCGGGAACTTGGGCAAAGCTTCCTTCAAAAACAGTCATAATTGGTAAAGTTGGTATGTTTAGGTTTTTGGCACTCAGATTTGAGATTTTTAGCTATAGCGATCGCGCCTATTCGAGCATATTTGCTAAATATCGATCGCTATAGTAAATGGTAATAGTTATATAATTTTGTCTTTGCTATATTACGAAAAAGTTTAAAATACCAACTAATATAACAAGAACCGTCCAAATCCCAGAACCGAGAAAAATTAAATTTTTAGATTGATCCCAGTTTTGGGGAGACGCATAGGCAACAGGAACGCCAATTACCATCACAAAAGAAAATAATACTAAAAGAGCTAGTGTTAACTGAAACAGAATAGTCATTTGTTTTCTCCCTAATTAATAAATTGTAATCGTAGACGATTCAGACAAATTTTAGTTATCGATAAACTTTTCCTGAATATTACGCTACCAAAAATTGGCTACTTCTGAGCAGATTTATTTATATGATATGAATTAAGTCGTTCAAAGATTTTTCAACACCAAGAGTTGGATTTGAGAACGAGGAAGCAGAAGAAGTAAGCTTCTCCGACTTAGAAAGGGAATGTCCTTAAAAATAATCTCGCCATCCCTCCCAGTCAAGTAAGATACTATAACTATTACAACTCATCTTCAAAGATCGTGTCTAATTCACTCTCAGAAAGTTATTTTAATCTAATCGATCGCATTGTCGATACTACTCTCCAGGGTAAAATTCGCTCCAAAGCGCAAGTGTATCGAATGTTGCTAGAAGGAGTAGAAATAGGAACGGGAGAGATTTTTGAACGCTGTCTGACTCAGCGGATGGAAGCCACTAAAGCTCAACTAGAAACTAAACTAAAAGCTACACGAATTCTGCGAGCTTTACAAACTATAGAGGGAGAATGGTTAAAATGGCAACAGGCAAACCAAGCTACAGCAACTATTACTGCTGCCACGAACCAAATTACTGCTGCTGCGGAAACCGAAATAATTTTAACTTTTGTAAAGGTAATCGATCTCAATCAAGAGCAACCCCTAACCACTAATCAATTAACTAAATTCGCTCAAAATCTTAAAAACCAGACAGATAAGGCTGATTGTCAACAGATAGCTGCGGGAATTACTAATGGTTTAGCCTCTTTCGCCACCATAGAAGCAGATTTAATTAGCTGGATTTACGAAGCGGGAAATAATCTCGGTTTCGCTAGAGAAAAACCCAATCCTTGGCGAGTATGGGCAAAAAAAATAGATAGTCCCCTACCCCGACAGTTATTTGAAACTTTAGCTCAAAATCAATCTTTAGTTAGTCTGACAGGAATTTCCCGTCAAGTGGAATTACGCGCTTGGGTAGAATTAGTCATCTTACTTCAATATGCCCAAAGAGGGTTAGTTGCTTGGTTTGAACAACAGCCCTATAATGCTAAATTTGGGAAAAAGCTGGCTTATAGTACTTTTCTTACCTTCGCCTTTATTTGGTGTGAATTGGGCAAAATTTTCGCAGCAAATAACAAGCAACAATTAGGAGAAGCTTGTTTCCAGTTGATGCTACAAATATTGCGTACTTTTGCCCGCAGAGATGATTTTCCTCTTTATAGTGGAATTTTTGTCTCTTTTGATGGAGAATATTTACAGAATACCCTAGAGTACTTCAGCGAACCTTTAAAACAAGTAGAAGGTACTCAAGAAAAAGCCCGTATTCTCACTCTTTTAGGTTATTCACAACGGACATTAGGCAGATATCAACAAGCTCATCAATTCCATCAAGAAGCATTAGCCATTGCCAGAGAAGCAGAAGATAAAGCTTGTGAAATGGCTAACCTCAATCATCTTAGCCGTACTTACGTGCAGCAAAAAGAATATAGCGAAGCAATTAATTACAGTCAAAGAGCCTTAATTTTGGCACGTCAAGCAGGAGATAGATTAGGAGAAGCCAACGCCTTAGTCAATTTGGGATATAGTAAAGTATTTTCTGCTCGTCAATCAGACACCATGGATACAGAAAGTTATGACGAAGCCATTCGTTATCTAGAGCAAGGAGTAGAATTAGCAGCTAAACTAGATGATATTCAGAGTCAATCTCTCGGTTGTAATAGTTTGGGGATTGCCTATGTAATTTTAGCTCAACCCACAACCGCGATCGCTTCTTTAGAAAAAGGTGCAAAACTGGCTCAGATGTCGGGAGATGTCTATCTACAAGGTTTGAGTTTTACCTATCTAGCAGAAGCTTATTACAGTATTGAAGATAAAGGCAGAGCGATTTACTACGGTTGTTTGAGTATGTATCTCCTCAATCAAATTAACTCCGTAGAATGGCGACAATCTGGCGGTTTAATGACAATTATTCAAGGGCAAATCGGCAAAGAAGCCTTCTTTAATTTATTGTCGAACTATCGATCGCAAATTCTCCCGATCATTGGTGTTGATGGTTATGATTATCTGCCCGAATTATTGCAGGAATACAAAGAATCTTAATTAAATAAAACAAAATAATAGACTAAAAGCGATCGCCACTTGCCAACAACTATTGTTCTTTACAAATTTACATAAATAGCTAACTTGAAATACGCTATGTTTTTTATTAGAAGTTCGATCGAGAACTGACAAAGCATGATGTAATGCAGTATTACGTCGATTTGTTTTGGCAGAGACAGGACTTTACTGGAAAACTGGCTGATTTGCCAACAGTACATAGAGCTAAACAACGTTTTCAAACCATTGCAGACTTTACATTTACCAACATTAGCCATCGAGCTTCCATTAATTTGTCTTTCTAGATAGTTTTTCCATAGGCTAACCCGATTAAAAGATATCTAGAATCGCCCAACTAAGTAACTACATCAACATCTAACTGTACAAATTTATCGTGGACTTAAAAGATGGAAACAATTGTTTTAACTGTAAATACTACTGCTGATGAAAATGATGGTGGTAATGAAGGAACAGGATTATCACTGCGGGATGCGATTATTACTGTTCTACAAGCTGTTGCCGAAGCTAACTCATCAGGAGTGGAATTAGAAGATGAATATATCATCGAACTAGAGGGAGGCTCAACCTATAATCTCACTCTTAATGGTGGGGATTTGCTTAGCGGAGATTTGGATGTAACAGGCAATGTAACTATTCGTGCTAAAGGAGATGAGGCAGCAATTATAGATGCTAGTGGTTTAACAGAAAGAGATCGCGTTTTTGATATTGGGAACGGAAATGTCAATCTCGAACGTCTTATTATTACTGGTGGTAGAGCCGAACCCAGTAGTTCGGCTGCTGGAGAAGATAGCGGTGGTGGCATTCGGGTATTGCCAAACGCTAATTTGACCATGAGTGAGAGCTTGGTATTTAATAATTTTGCGGTTGCCACAGGTGGGGGAATTGCTTCTGCTGCTAATAGTACAGTTACCCTGATTGATAGTTGGATTGATAACAATCAAGCTAACGATGATGGGGGCGGTATTGCAACTAGTAGCTCCAATTTTATTATCCGCAATAGTCAAATTAGTCGCAACGTTGGAAATCTGAAAGTCTTTGCTTTAGCTGGTGGTGGTGGTATTAGTAATCTTGAAGGATATTTGAGAATAGAGGATAGCTCGATCGAGAGCAATACTGGCTACGATGGGGGTGGAGGTATATTCAATAATGCAGACCTGGACATTTTAAATACTGAAATTCGTGACAACATCAGTATCGGTGATTCATTAGCTCATGGTTATGGTGGTGGTATTCACAATAGAGGAAATTTAGTAATTCGATCTAGTAATATTCATCATAATAATACTCGTAATACTTTTTCTGGTACTGCTGATGGCGGAGGAATTTATACTAGCAGAGGTATCGTTAGAATTATTGAAACTACTATTAGTAACAATACTACTCGTGGACTAGGTGGAGGCATTAATCTAACAGGAGGAGAAGTAGGGATATACTCCAGCACTATCAGTGGAAATATCGCAGCTAAAGGATCTTTGTATAACGAAGGTGGTGGAGGTATAAGCAATGGAGATGCTTCTAGAAGTGGTGGAATTCTTAGAGTTATTAACAGTACAGTAAGTGGAAATAGAACCAGCGGTAACGGGGGCGGAATACAAAATACCACTGTCGGTGGACTAGCGAACCCCAATGCACCGAGTAATAGTAGGCAACAAACTTTTATTATCAATAGCACTATTGTCAATAATACTGCTAATGAAGAGGGCGATAATCGAGGTTTAGGTGGAGGAGTTGCTAATAACCTAGAAAGCGATCGCCTTATTATTGAAAATAGTATTATCGCTGGTAATTTTAGCTCTGGAGGCAATGTTTCTTCCGATCTGTTTGGTTCAATTACTGGTGCAAGAAATAATCTGATTGGTAATCTCGATCGCGCAGAAGGCACAATTGGCACTGGTAGCGATATTGTCAATCCCGATGTAAGACTTACTCCTCTTCAAGATAATGGTGGAGAAACTTTAACTCACGCTCTCTTGGAAGGTAGCCCTGCGATCGATGCGGGAAACAACAGCAATATATTTCCAGATAGATTTGATTTTGATGGAGATGAAAATTCAGAAGAGTCATTGCCTTTCGATCAATTAGGTAATCTGCGTATTGCTAATGAAACCGTCGATATTGGTGCAATCGAATTTGGCGCAACTAGTCCTAATCCCGATACCGATAATACAGCTTTACGCCTAACAGGCGGAACAGCACAAATAGCCTATGTTGCTTATTATGGAAGACCAGCAGATAAAGGCGGACTGGATTTTTGGAATGATGCGCTGACAGAGAATAACGTCAGTTATGCTCCCAGAGAAGGTGATAGCTTAACGGGAAGTACAAAAGCTATCTACGACAGTATTGTCAATCAGTTTGGCACATCAGCAGAAGCCGATCGCCTTTTTGGCAACATAGAAAATAATCGCGATAAAGTCAATCGAGTTTATCAACTTGCGTTTAACCGTGATGGAGATAGTGAAGGATTAAACTATTGGACGGAACAAATAGATAATGGCAATGTAACCTTAGCTACTTTTGCCTTAGAAGTAGCACTAGGAGCGCAAAACGAAGATATTGTCATACTCAACAATAAAATTGACAGCGCGGATTTATTTGCTAATAGTCTCGATACCCAAGCAAAAACAGCAGCTTATAGTGGCTCAGAGGGAGAAATTTTTGGACGAGAATGGCTGAGTAATTTTGGCGATATGGTTAGTACTCAAACTCAGGTTGATGAAGCTTTGGCAGATCTAGTTGATGGTTGATGAGATACAGCAGTTTTCAAGGGAATAGATTACGTTTATAGTTAATTAGTTTTTAGCTATTAGCTAACAATAGTATTACTTTCGGTTTTATTCCTGTGCATTGGCAACGCCTAAGTAAGTCCACCTAATTAAACGTCAAACTAATTACCCCAAACCCCTATATCCCCAAGTCCCTAAACCAAAGCTATTTTATGTTTAATTAGCGTGGATCTGCTTAATTTTCTTGTACTGGTGGAGGCGAAAAATTATCATTATCTTTTGGAATCGCTTTCCAGAAAAAGTAAGCACCAACAGGGATCGCAACTAATAAGACTAAAGGAATCAGCCAATTAACTTTTGTTTTTGAGTCAAGCAGTTGTGTTTGAGAAGAAACAGATTCTTCTTGTGCAGATATGATAGTGTTGGTGTTAGGTGCTGGTGGCTCTGGCAAACTAGCTGTAAGGGGAACAGCATTAATATCGGGAGCTACAACTTGGCTGGGCAACTGAGGTAAACTTTCGGGTATTTTCGCTTTAGTTAAAATAGCAGATTCAAGGCGAACACCTTGCAACTCGCTACTCATAAGGTCTACATTGGTTAAATTCGCTTCAGATAAATTAGCACCACGCAAGTCAGTATTTTTAAGATTACTATCGCTGAGATTGGCTTTTTTTAGATTAGCTTTTTTTAGATTAGCATTACTTAAATCTGCGCCTGCTAAATCTTTTTCTTCTGCTCCTTGATTAACAATTTCCCAGACTAAATGCCATTTTTCCTCGATTATAGTATGGCGATCGAGGTTCGCGTTTTTAAAGTTAGCAAATTGTAATTGAGCATCTCTTAAATATGCACCCTGAAGATTAGCACCATCAAAATTTACGTTGTTGAGATTAGCATGACTAAAATAAGCATTTTTGAGATTAGCATGACTTAAATTAGCCGATTCTAAGTTAGCCTGGCATAAATAAGCTGAGCTTAAATTAGCATTACTCAGATTAGCATGACTCAAATTAGCATTATTCAAATCTGCATTGCTTAGATCGACTTGAAAAAGAGTGCTATAACTAAGATCGATGCCCTGGAGATTGCGATTAGCTGCTCCTCGATTAACTATTTCCCAAATTTGATAAGCTTTGGCATCTACAATACTAGAGGAGTCAATTTGAGTCTGTTTAAAAATGACATAATCTAGATTTGCTCCTTGTAAATCGACTGTTTGTAAATTAGTATTCAGTAAATTCGCCCCCTGCAAATTTGCTTTAATAAGCTTAATATTTTGAAGAGAAGCCTGACTGAGATTACTTTTACTTAGGTTTGCTCGTTCTAGGTTATAATCACTGAGATTTTTGCCATAAAGATTGGCTTCACTCAGATCGGGAACGATCTGCGGATTATCTTTTCTCCATTGATTCCATATTTCTGCACCCTGTTGGAGTAGTGCTATATGTTCTTGATTTGCCATCTCACAACATTTTCCAGATTTTAGCCGACATTCGTTGATTTATTAGATCCATTTACATTTATAGATGTCTTATCTATATCGATCTCTCAAAGAAAAAAAAGTTTTGGTTGAACAACAACATATTTTTGCAGACAGTTATAGTATAGGCAATTCGCTATTTAGCTATACTGTGACAAAAATAGCTACAATCGATCGAGAAAGATAAAGAATATTTACCATAGATGAATTTATTGATTTTTGAACCAATTTTTGAATTTTCTCGTCAAAACTGTATATCCATTTGTGCTTTCCTCGTCCCCGCAAATTTACTAACCACTATTGCCGTTTTAGCTTTGTTATTTACAGAGAGTTCTTTAATCCAAATTCGTTTAGCTACTGTTATATCTATTATCTTTGCCTCTACTCTTTTTCTTCACATCTCTACCTGGTTTATCATCGGCGTAATTACCCCAGTCACTTTTATTTTGTTCGCATTGGGAACGACTTGTTTGGCAATCTCACTTTTAGCCAATATACATCGACACAAATTGCTAGAAATCAAATTCTTGATTAGTAGATATATTTTCTGGGATTTATCTACAGAAAAGATCGAGAATAAATTTAATTAAATCAAAAGAATAAGACTATTTTCCTAATCCTCCATAAAATAAGGGCATGATTTATCCAATTCCTCGTCCGCAAATTCCCGCTTGTGCCTGGCAACGTCCTATTGGTAAAGGATGGGACAAGCCCTATACTGTTCGTTATGCTAGCAATTTAGATGATGGTCCTTGGCACGGAATGCCTTTAGGGGGTTTTGGTGCTGGTTGCATTGGTCGATCGCCTAAAGGAGATTTTAATCTCTGGCATCTCGATGGGGGAGAGCATATTTTTCGTTCTCTTTCCGCCTGTCAGTTTAGCCTATTCGAGCAACCAGAAGGAGAGGCAGCCCAAGCTTATGCCCTTTGTACTGAATCTCCAGTCGATCGAACTTTATCGCGCTGGCAGTGGTATCCCCCAGAAAAAGGAACTTATCATGCTCTTTATCCCCGCAGTTGGTTTAAATACGAGGGAGTATTTAAAACAGAATTAATTTGCGAGCAGTTTTCTCCTGTTTGGGCAGAAAATTATCAAGAATCTAGTTATCCCGTAGCTATTTTTCAATGGACGGCACATAACCCTACAGATAAGCCGATTACGTTTAGTATTATGCTAACCTGGCAAAATACCGTCGGTTGGTTTACCAATGCCATTAAATCTCCTACGGTCAAAGTTAGAGATGATGGTAGTCCCGAATACGAATATAGACCGAAATGGAGAGATAGTACGGGGAATTTTAATCAGTGGATTGAGGATAACTATCGCGTTGGTTGCTTGCTAAACAGAGTACAGCCCCATCCAGAAATCCAAGAAGGAGAAGGACAAATCGCGATCGCTTCAACTCGCAATCCCAATCTAGAAATATTTTATCTCGGTCGTTGGAATCCTAGTGGAGATGGTGCGGATGTCTGGGATTATTTTGCTGGAGATGGTTCTCTACCCGATAAGCAAGATGAAACTCCTGCTGCACCAGGAGAACAAATTGCCTGTGCTATGGCAATTCGTTTTACTATTCAACCAGGAAAAACAAAGCAAATCCCGTTTATTTTGGCATGGGACTTCCCTATTACAGAATTTAAACAGGGAAGAGAATATTATCGTCGTTATACAGACTTTTTCGGTAGATCGGGTAAGAATGCTTGGAGTATTGTTAGAACTGCCCTCAAACATAGCGACCTCTGGCAAGAAAAGATTCAAACTTGGCAAAAACCAATTTTAGAACGCTCCGATCTACCAGATTGGTTCAAAATGGCACTATTTAACGAACTATACTTACTCACAGACGGCGGTACTCTCTGGACGGCAGCTACAGAAAACGACCCCATCGGACAATTTGGGGTACTAGAGTGTATGGATTACCGTTGGTATGAAAGCCTTGACGTGCGCTTGTATGGTTCTTTTGCCTTGATGATGTTGTGGCCACGTTTGGATAAATCAGTTTTAGAAGCTTTTGCTCGTGCCATTCCCAAAAAAGATCCTTCTTCCCGTATAATAGGGTATAATCAGGCGCAAGCTATACGCAAATTTGCAGGTGCTACCCCTCACGACTTAGGCGCACCTAACGAACATCCCTGGGAAGAGACTAACTATACTTCCTATCAAGATTGCAATCAGTGGAAGGATTTACCTAGCGATTTTGTGCTGCAAGTATATAGAGACTTTGTCCTGACAGGCAGAGAAGATCTCGAATTCTTGTGGGAATGTTGGCAGAGTATTATTCAAACCCTGGCTTATTTAAAAGAGTTCGATCGCGACGGGGATGGTATACCCGAAAACTCTGGCGCACCCGATCAAACCTTTGACGATTGGCAATTAAAAGGGATCAGTGCTTACTGTGGTGGTTTATGGATCGCAGCCTTAGAAGCAGCTATAGCCATTGGGAAAATACTACTTAAAAATCCCCCAATGAATCCACAACTACAACCAGCCAATTATCCAGACTGTATCGAAGAAACAATTAATACTTATACCAACTGGTTACAACAAGCGCGATCGATCTACCATGATACTCTTTGGAATGGAGAATATTATCGCCTCGATAGTGAAAGTGGTTCGGAAGTAGTAATGGCAGATCAACTCTGCGGACAATTTTACGCCAGACTATTAGGTTTACCCGATGTTGTGAAAGAAAAATATATTAAATCTACTTTAAACAAGATATATGATGCCTGTTTCCTGAAGTTTCATAACGGAAAATATGGTGCAGCAAATGGCGTTTTACCCGATGGAAGTCCAGTAAATCAAAATGATACTCATCCCTTGGAAGTGTGGACGGGAATTAATTTTGGTTTAGCTGCTTTTATGATCCAAATGGGCATGAAAGAAGAAGCATTTAAACTAACAGAAACTGTTGTGAAACAAGTATATGAAAATGGCTTACAGTTTCGTACTCCCGAAGCAATTACCGCAGTGGGTACTTTTAGGGCAAGTCATTATTTAAGGGCGATGGCTATTTGGGGTATTTATGGTGTTTTATTTGGTTGGTAATAGTAAAGAAAATTTAAAATTTATTATTCATTCTTAGCTACGTATGATCATATTTATTGGGAGCATCCCATTTTTGTAATTCGACAGTGTAAGCCGATTTTTTTATTCGCGAGAAACAATCGTGAATAAACTTACTATGAATAGCTACCAACAAGAAGGCATGAGAGTGCGCCAAGCTGCTGCTAGGGGAGTAAGCGATCGCTTGCGTCCGATCGTTACTACTAGTGTAACTACTATTATTGGTCTAATCCCCCTAGCATTGAGCGATCCTACTTGGAAACCCTTGTGTAGTGCAATTATTTTCGGTTTACTAGCAGCTACGGTAATTGCTTTATTAGTAGTTCCTGCGTTGTATTTATTACTGACACCGAAGACGGAAAATGTTAACTGAAGAAGCTTTCTGCTATCGTAGGGTGGTTTAAAATATACCCTTGGGGAGACTGCTTATTTTGTCAAAACTAAAAATGACAAAGCATTTGCAGTAAGTGGAAAAGTTACACATAATTACATGAAATCAGAAGCATTAAGAAAGCCAAGAATCAAGAAAGAAGACATTAAAAATATAATTTTAGGCGGAGGTCAAAATTTATTAAGTCCTGAAAGAAGATTTGACGCTATTATATATAATTCACCCGATTTATTTACTTAATGAATATTAGTATTTTGTAGGAATAATTTTTGAAGATGAAAGTAGTCGATCTATTTGCAGGTTGTGGAGGATTATCTCTTGGATTTCAAAATAAAGGTTTTGAGATAGTAGCAGCATTTGATAATTGGTTGCCAGCAATTCAAGTTTATCAAGATAATTTCAAACATCCAATTTTTTACCAAGATTTATCCAAAGAAGAATTTTATGATTTTATTGCTAGTTTTGATCCAGAAATGATTATTGGTAGTCCCCCGTGTCAGGATTTTTCTAGTGCAGGAAAAAGAAATGAAAATTTAGGTAGAGCAAATTTAACATTATCATTTGCTAAGATTATTTCATATATCAAACCTAATTGGTTTGTAATGGAAAATGTTGATAGAATCACTAAAAGTCAAATTATTAATACTATTTTAGATATTTTTAAAAAAAATAAATATGGATTGACTTCAATCATTTTAAATGCTAGTTATTGCGGAGTTCCACAAGCAAGAAAGCGTTATTTTTTAATAGGTGAGTTAGGGGGGCAAGATAATGCTTTAGAATTTTTTCTATCTAAAAATCAATCTAAAAAACCCATGACCGTTTTTGATTATTTAGGAAATAGTTTGGATATTCAATATTACTATCGACATCCTAGAAGCTATAAAAGACGAGGAATTTTTAGTATTCATGAACCCAGTCCAACTATAAGAGGAGTCAATCGCCCAATTCCTAAAAATTATAAAAAACATAAAGGAGATTTATGTGATATTAATGATAGTTTACGTCCTCTTTCTACTATTGAAAGAAGCTATATTCAAACTTTTCCAAAAACGTTTAAATTTCAAGGAAGTAAATCAAATTTAGAACAGATGATTGGTAATGCTGTTCCTGTAAAACTGTCAGAATATGTTGCTAATTGTATTTTAGAGTATATTCAAGATTCTTCTAAAGTAACTAGACACAAACCAATAGAAATACAATTAAAATTATTTGAATATATTTGAATTAGAAAAAATCTTAAATTTAAGCGAATTAAACAGTTTGAGGCGCGTGCCAAGACAATCTACAAATCTACTGATTGAACTTATTTGATTGTAAGAAAAAACCGTGCGGTCGCCTCATTATGAATTGTCCATTTATCTTTATCGACTCACTCACCTTTTTTTCTTCATCTACTATAAATGCGATCGCCCTAATCCCAAAGTTAAGATATTAGGCAATTTGTAGCGTATTAGGTTCGGGGATCGATTCACCTTCTGCTTGCCAAGCTTCTAAATACATTTCTTAACTCTGCCAATTCAATTAATAACTTAGCTAATTGAGGGAGGATTTTTATATTTATTGGCTTCATTACCGAGATATTAGTCAAACTTGGGGTAGATGTTTCGACAACACAACCCAATACATTATGAAAAAGCAGTCCTGCCAAAGTTGTGCCTGACATTCATATTAAACTCATGAAACATCTATCTCAAAAACTAAAATATACTGCTTTAGGAATAGTTAGCGCGATCGCTTTACTGGTAATCTGGAGTTTTATCGAACCTCTTATACTTAATACCGAAAACGAAACAGCCATAATCCCCAACCTTCCTAACTCTTGGCGGGGTAAACAAATCGGACAAATTAGTGATTTTCAAATTGGCTTATGGGGTGACAATCGTGGTACTGTCCGTCGTAGCGTGGCTAAATTAGTGGAAGCTAAACCTGCCTTAGTCTTAATTAGTGGGGACTTTCTTTATCATCCAGGTCAAAATATTCAACCAGAAATCGAAACAGCAGTAGATCTTGTTAGTCCTTTAGTAGATGCAGGAATTCCCACTTATGCCGTGCTAGGCAACCATGATTATGGCATGAGCAGCAAAACTGCAAATCCTAAAGTAATGATAGCCGAACGTTTAGAAACAGCTTTAGAATCGGCTGGAATTGAAGTATTAGAAAATGAATCGGTTCGACTGCAACTACCAAATAGTAAAGAGACTGTATATTTAGTTGGGGTAGACTCATTATGGGCAAATCGGGATAACGTACAGCAAGCATTAAGTAATGTGCCAGAAAACAGCCCTAGAATTGCGATGATGCATAATCCAGATACCTTCGAGCAATTTCCCGCTAACTCAGCACCCCTGGCAGTAGCGGGACATACCCATGGGGGACAGGTGCGCATACCAGGTTTCCCCCAATGGTCGTGGTTGAGATTTACCCAAAAAGATGAAGTATATGCTGATGGTTGGGCAAAGGGTTACGGTAAAGCTGGCAATCAACTGTATGTTAATCCCGGTATTGGCATGAGCATTGCACCCATACGTTTATTTTGTCCGCCAGAATTGACCTTTTTTACCCTTGAAACAGAGTAATTATATCAAGTACAGATAATTGAAAAAAAAGGCTTGTTGCAATAAAAGAAAAGATTTTATTACCTATTACCTATTACCTATTACCTATTACCTATTACCTATTACCTATTACCTGACCTCATCTTTAATATAAGTGTTCAACCGAACTTGATATTACTAATCGTCATAGTTAATTAAACCTTCATTAATTAATTCATCCATAACGAAATCTGCAACTATTTGATGGGTAGCAGTTGTAGGATGAACGCTGTCCCAAAAAAAGTATTTATCGGGATCGCCAGAAGCTCCTGATGTCTCTCTTTCTGTATAAAGATCGAAACCACTAAAATTATCCGTGACATTAGTAAAACCAAATGCACTGGGATTTTCTAATATCTCGTCAAATAATTCGTTTATGTCTATATAAACTATATCTACACCAGGATTGGAATCTTCTAAATCTTCTAGAGTATTTAAAAGGCGATCGTTATGCAACCCAGTTAAGTTCGCAAGGGTTTGGCTATCGCTACTTTCTAGGCTTTGACCAAGAGGGGTTAGATCTAAGTCGGGCAAGTTAAAAACAACAATCTCTTCTCCTCCCGCATCTATAATATTTTGAATTGCACCTGCAATATTAGTCTCAACTACTTCTGAGACTTTCTCTTGGATTTGCGATCGAGTATCGGGAAAGTTGGCTTCGATTATGTCTGGAGTATCGGGGTCGTCGTCAATAAAATTGAAGTAATCATTAGCACCAATCCACAAAAAAGATAAATCGTTATTTAAAACTCCTTCATCATCATCTTCATCTTCATCATCTTCATCCTCATCATCTTCATCATCCTCATCATCTTCATCCTCTTCATCATCTTCATCCTCATCATCCTCATCATCTTCATCATCTTCATCATCTTCATCCTCATCATCATTATTGCTTTGATTTTCTACCAATAATTCAAAAGCATCAATTTGTTGTTCTAGACCGAGAGAAATAGAATCTTCAAAATTATCGTTACCAGATGTTGCGCCACCAATAGCAAAATTAATGCCATCTTCGATATTATCAGAATTGACCTCAATAGTACCAGTAAGCGGATCTATACCAGAAGGCTTGACCGTAAGATTTAATCGGTCTGTAAGATAATCTACCCAAATATCTCCATTAGAAAAACGTCCTGGTTCATAAGGGTCATTGGGAAAATTACCCCCAGTGAGAGCGAAAATGTTTCCCGTATCTGAAAGACTGTCTCCGAAAAAATAAACTCGATCGATATCGTAGGACATAATATTTTTACTTGAGGAAATCGATATAAATGTTGCTTTAAGTTTATATAAAAAAGAATATAAGCAAAGTATGGCAAGCTACAATGCTCGTAAAGCTATAATTCCGAGCATCCCTCAATAGATAAAATAAAATGACTGTGAAACTAATATTATTGATGGGAAAGGCTAACTATTATGCTCGATCTAGCCAAATTAGCAGGACAACTACCAGGAATTAGTCAGCACCTCCATCAAGAAGCAGCAGCTTCTCGTCAACGTTTAGAAAAGGCTAAATTATTATTTACCGAAGCCCAAACTAGACAAGAAGAGTTAATGGCTAAACAAGAAAAATGGCGCGATCGACTAATTTTTACTGCTGCCGTGCCTGTCGAACCCCTCAATACTTGTATCAATCTTCAACCTCCTCCTTACAGTCATACTGTTTTTGCCACGGATGGTTCGCAAATTTCTCCTTCTCACCACGAAATAGCTTATTGCTATTTAATCAATGTTGGTAGAATTATGTTGCATTATGGGCAAAGCTTACATCCCCTATTAGATAGTTTGCCTGAAGTTTTTTATAAAAGTGAAGACTTGTATGAAGCGAAACAATGGGGTATTCGTCTAGAAGAATGGATGGGTTATCAGCGTAATGTTTCTGAGGCGCAAATCTTAGCAGAAATGGCTTGTCGTTGGGTATTACCGCCAGGGGGACATCCCGATATACCTAATTTGGCAATGGTAGATGGTTCACTTATTTATTGGTTTCTGGATGGATTACCCCTAGAGGCGAGAAATAAAATCTTACCTCCCATCTTAGCTGCTTGGTCAGAACTGCAAAAAACCAAAATTCCTTTGATGGGTTATGTGAGTGCATCTCGTAGTATCGAAGCCTTAAACTTTTTCCGTTTACCTGCTTGTCCTCACGATCGACCGAACTGTGTAGTTCATTGTAGCGATTTAGTTGACAATTATCCCTGTCAAAAAATCAATCCCCTCAGAGACGCGACTTTCTGGGCAAGTCAATTAGCACCAGGACAGAGAAGCCCTTTATATCGTAGTTCTTTAAGAATTCTCGACCTTTATGATGAGTCTCAACGAGTCTATTTCTGTTACGTAAATGTTGGTTCGGAAATCGCTCGCATAGAAATACCCGCTTGGGTAGCAGAAGATTCCACAATATTCTCCCAATCTTTAAGTATCATGTTGGCACAGGTTCATAAAGGTTATGGTTATCCTGTAGCTTTAGCAGAGGCACATAATCAGGCAGTTGTCAGGGGAAGCGATCGCGCTCGTTTTTTTGCCCTTCTCGAACAGCAATTAATTCGTGTTGGAGTAAGAAATGTGGGAACATCTTATAAAGAGACTCGTAAACGAGGAAGCATTGCCTAAGTAGGGGCGAACATACTTGCGCTCACGATTGGTAATAACTATCTAGATTAATGTTCATCTACTATGAGCGATGTCAAAAAACAAACTAATTTAGAGCTACTATCTCAAAAAAAAGGTTTTTTTTGGGAAGCAAGGACGCGCATTTTAGCTTGGTATGCCCTACTAATGGTATGTATGGTAGGTTTGTCTATACCTATTTTTACTCAATTAGTCATCAAACAAGTAGATCGCCGAGTCATTGAAGATTTAGAGGAGGAATTAGAATCTTTTGAAGAATCGATCGCTCAAGAAGACGAAATCGATTTAGCTGCACCTAAAACAAAGGCAGCAGTTATTTTCGATTATTATCTCAATTCACAAATTCCTGGAGATAAAACTTTTTTAATTGCTACTATTGGGGGCGAATTCTATCGCGCTAGTCCTGCTGCCCTCCCTAGAGTATTACAAGAAGATTCAGAATTAGTTCAATATTTAGCGAAAACAACTAAACCCTTAGAAGGAAATAGTATTGCCTCCGATCCTCAAATTGGCGATTTTCACTACAAAACTCAACCACTAACAATTAAAGATGAATTGGTTGGAGTTTTAATCGTTGCTAGTAGCACAGATGGAGAACGAGAAGAAGTTTTTGCTACCGTTTATGTTGTGATTCAAGTATTAATTTTTGCACTGTTTATTGCCTTAATGTTGGCTTGGGTAATTGCAGGGCAAGTTTTGCGTCCCCTGAGAACTTTGAGTCAAGCTGCTCGTTCTATTGGCGAAAGTGACTTGACTAAGAGAATTCCCGTCTATGGTAAAGGAGAAATGGCAGCTTTAGCTACAACTTTTAATAAAATGATGGAGCGTTTGGAAAAAGCCTTTCAAACCCAGCGTAATTTTGTCAATGATGCGGGTCATGAGTTACGTACCCCAATTACCATTGTTCGGGGTCATTTAGAATTGTTAGAAGACGATCCAGAAGAAAGAAAAGAGACGATCGATTTAGTTTTAGACGAACTCGATCGCATGAATAGATTTGTCGATGATTTAATTTTATTGGCTAAATCCGAACAAACAGATTTTTTACATCTAGATACTATCGATCTAGACCTTTTTACCGAGGAAATATATCGTAAAGCTAAATGTCTGGGCGATCGTAACTGGAAATTAGAAAGAAGAGGTACGGGACTAATTGTTGGCGATCGCCAGCGTCTGACTCAGGCAATGATTAATTTGGCCGAAAATGCAGTTCAACATACGAGCGAAAAAGATACTATAGCTATTGGTACATCTATCCGCGATAGCTCTGTCCGTTTGTGGGTAAGAGATACAGGCATAGGGATTAAACTGCAAGACCAAGAAAGAATATTTCAACGGTTTGCTCGCGCTTCTCATACCCGTCGTCGTTCGGAGGGGGCTGGTTTGGGTCTATCGATCGTTCAAGCGATCGCCCATAGTCACAATGGTAGTGTAGAATTATACAGCTTACCCAAAATTGGCTCTACTTTTACCCTGATTTTACCTCTGAACCTTAGTTTGGATAAATAGATTAAGAGAGTAACTAAACATGACTTCTATTCTGATCGCTGAAGACGAACCCCGTATTGCTGCTTTCTTAGAAAAAGGTTTAAAAGCCAAGGGTTTTACCACGGCGGTCGCCCCTGATGCTACGTCGACAATGCAAATGGTATTGCAGGATAGTTTCGATTTACTCTTATTAGATTTGGGCTTACCAGAAAAAGATGGTTTAGAAGTTTTAGAAGAGTTAAGAGGTCAAGGTGTCAACTTACCAATTATCATTCTCACAGCCCGTAGTGATATTAATGATAAGATAGCTGGCTTAGAAGGAGGTGCGGATGACTATGTTACTAAACCTTTTCGCTTTGAAGAATTAATTGCCCGAATTAATTTGCGTCTGCGCTCGACTACAACGACTTCTGTAAACTCCACTAGTATTTTGCAAGTCGGTCAAATTATACTCAATTTGCGTACTAGAAGGGTAGAATATCAAGGTAAGCAAATAGAACTTCCTGCTAAAGAGTTTACATTACTCGAAACCTTTATGCAGCATCCAGGGCAAGTTATGACTAGAGAGCAACTTTTAGACAGGGTTTGGGGTTATGACTACGATCCAGGTTCTAACATTGTCGATGTCTACATTGGGTATTTACGTAAAAAATTGAGCAGCAAAGCGATCGAAACTGTTAGAGGTGTTGGCTATCGATTGCGAAAGTAAGCTTACCCTGCTTTCTCAATGAGTCTGGGGGGGTTTAAGTACAGGGGAAATTATCGATTCTGGATAAAAATTATGAGTGTTAATTATATACACAAGATATGTTTAGTTATTTTTTTTAGCCTATTTACTAATTCTTGCGCTTCTCAAACATCGATTAACTCAGAAAAATTGACTATTGGTGTAGTTAGTTATGACGAACAAGCAGTATCTATAGAGCGATACAATGGTTTAAAAGAATATTTAGCGCGTAAAACTCATTCTCTTGTCGAATTTGAACCTACTTTTAATGAATTACAGGCTTTAGAACAAATTCAGAGAAAAAATTGGTCAATTGTTTTTGCTCCTCCAGGTATTGCAGCAATAGCCATGGCAAGAGAGTTTTACACGCCCATATTTCCTTTAGAAAAAATCAGTAACTTAGAAAGAGCAGTAATAGTCACCAAAGCCGATAATGATCTTGACAATCTCAGGGATTTAGCTTATCGAACTATCGCCTTAGGCAAAAGAGGTTCGGCAGCAGGATATTATTTACCCTTATACGATCTTTATGGTCTTACTTTAGCTGAGGTAGTTTTTGCCCAAACTCCCCAGCATACCTTGGAATTAGTTAGTCAAGGAGAAGTAGAATCTGGTGCATTAGCAGAATATGAATACGAATTCTATCGACGTAAAAATTTTCCTAATACCCAATTTAAAATCTTACATAAAAGCCGTTGGATTCCTGCGGGCTTAGTTTTAATCAGTCCTGAGATTGAATACCATCGACAAGAACAAATTAAAACTATCATGATTGAAGCCCCTGCGGATATTGTTGCAGATGCGGGTTACGTACCTAGTTTTGAAATTCCCGACTATCAAGAATTTATTAAACTAGTTGAAAAAGTCAAACCCTTAGAACCAAAAGTTCGTGAAACTCCCGCTCAACTTTTTATTTCCTCTCCACAGCCAAACAACTAACCACTAACTACTACTTTATCTGCTATCCTTTTTAAACTGTAAGGCTATCTCAAAAAAATTCTATGGCTAACTATTTATTGGAAGTTGGAGTTGAAGAATTACCCGCTAGTTTTGTGCAAAGTGCGATCGCGCAATGGCAAACCCTCATTCCTCAAAGCTTAAATTCAGAATTTTTAACTCCTGAAGCCATAGAGGTTTATGGTACACCTCGCCGTTTGGCCGTTTTAATCAAAAATATCCCTGCTCGACAAGCAGATAGAGAAGAAGAGATCAAAGGTCCTCCTGGGAAGGTAGCTTTTAAAGATGGTAAACCAACCAAAGCAGCAGAAGGTTTTGCCCGCAAGCAAGGAGTCACCTTAGAAGAGTTAGAAGTTAGAGATACACCTAAAGGAGAATTTGTCTTTATTCAGAAAAAAATTGCGGGACGAAGTTCTTTAGAGATTTTACAAGAATTATCACTGCAATGGATTACTAGCTTAGAAGGTAAACGCTTGATGCGCTGGGGAGATGGAGATTTTCGTTTTTCTCGTCCCATTCGTTGGTTAGTTGCTTTACTAGATGAAACTATCGTGCCTTTGGAAATTGTTAATGGGTCGGAAAACATTATCAGCGATCGCCTTTCAGCAGGTCATCGTGTTCTGCACCCAGAAGCAGTTAGCATTCCCAATGCTTTAGCCTATGTAGACAGTCTTCGTGCTGCCTATGTAGAAGTCGATCCTCAAGAACGCAAAAAGCAGATAGTGGCAGAAATTGAAACATTAACTAAGGAATTAAATGGTATTGCCGATATTCAACCCGCTCTACTTTCAGAAGTCGTGAATTTAGTAGAATATCCTACTGCAATAATTGGTGAATTTGACGCAGAATTTCTCAATCTTCCTCCAGAAGTAGTTACTACCGTGATGGTTACTCATCAACGCTACTTCCCCGTAAAAAAGCAAGGAGAAAGCCAATATACCTTACTTCCTAAGTTTATCACCATTTCTAACGGCGATCCAACTAAAAAAGAAATTATTGCTGAAGGAAATGCTAGAGTAATTCGTGCCAGATTAGCAGATGCTCAATTCTTTTATCGAGCAGATTGCGATGAATCTTTAGAAACCTATTTACCTCAGTTAGAAACTGTCACCTTCCAAGAAGATTTGGGAACAATGCGGGATAAAGTCGATCGCTTGATGGCAGTGGCAAGCACGATTTGCGAGCAGCTTGAGTTAGATGAGGCACAACGCCAAGAAATAGAAAGTACTGCCCTACTTTGTAAAGCCGATCTCGTTACCCAAATGGTTTACGAATTTCCCGAATTACAAGGAGTAATGGGAGAAAAATATGCTTTAATTAGCGGAGAATCAGCAGAAGTCGCTAAAGGCATTTTTGAACATTATTTACCTAGAGGTGCTGATGATATTATGCCCACAGCTTTACACGGGCAAATAGTAGGCATAGCAGATCGCTTGGATACTTTAATTGGAATTTTTGGCTTGGGGATGATTCCTACTGGTTCGGGAGATCCTTTCGCTTTGCGTCGTGCTGCTAATGCCATAGTTAATATTATTTGGTATGCGGATTTAGAAATTAATTTAGCTGAACTAATCGAACAAGGCGCAGACGATTTTGTTGCTGCTCATCCTAACCGAGAATCTCCTGCTACCTCTGTAGAAGAATTTTTTCTGCAACGCATTCGTACTATCTTACAAGAAGAGAAAAATATTGATTATGACTTAGTTAATGCTGTGTTGGGAGAAGAAGATTTTGAATACCAGGAAAGAGCCTTACAAGACTTATTGGATGTGCGCGATCGAGCTTTATTTCTTCAATCAATTCGCGACAATAACCAATTAGATATAATTTATGAAACTGTCAATCGCTCGACTCGTCTGGCAGAAAAAGGCGATTTAAATACCCAAGAATTAAACCCAGAAACAGTAGTCAATTCAGCCTTATTTGAAAAATCATCAGAACAAGCTTTTTATGATGCCCTCCTAGAATTAGTACCCCAAACTATAGCAGCACAAACAGAACGAAACTATCAATCATTAGTAGATGGATTAGCCAAAATAGCCCCCATCGTCAGTAACTTTTTTGATGGGGAGGATAGTGTTTTAGTTATGGCAGAAGATCCAGAAGTTCAAACTAATCGTCTGAATTTATTGGGACTACTGCGAAATCATGCTAGAGTGTTAGCGGATTTTGGCGCGATCGTCAAGAGCTAATTATGCAGTTAGTTACCGCGGAATGCGGTCATCGCAGGCACCGTCGTTTCACGGCGGTGTAACGATGACTGCATTCCATAGTTAAAAGTCAATCTAATGGTAAGAGTAGATCGAGGTTAAGTTGGCTATTTATTTTTATTTCATCCATAATGGAAGATAAATAGCTCATAGTAAATGAACAAAACAATTATTTGTTTACTAACTCTCTGCTCTTTACTAACTAGTAGAACTGTTTCCGCTCGCACTCAAGAATATATATCTACGAGTAGCTGTAACCAACCCCAAGAACAAGCATTATTAACTCAAAATGATTTTAAATTAATTAATAATAATTATGTGGCTAGCCAAAAAACATTATCCTTGGCGAGTTTAAATTTGCCTAGTCTTTGGTGGGCTAGACAACAGTTCGATCCTTTTGGCGGTAGACTAATTAATAATTGGCTAGCTTACCCAGAAATAAAACAAATTCAGCTAACTGTTAACTGGCAATTATGGACTTTACTAGACTATTTAGGTAGATATCGTTTTGTCAACCAATTTGGGACAGTAGCTAGAAGATATGGTTACGAATTACATATTTTTAATAATCAGCAACAATGCCTGGCTAGCTATCAATATAATCGTGAATCATCACCTCCTAAATGGGAAATAAATCTCGAACAATCCGAGCAAGATAGTTTACAAATTCAACCAGATAACTAGAAGTATTTTTAAAATTAGTAATTATGGATTGCTCGATCGCGATAATTTCAAGCAATCCTCATCTTCGAGCGAGCGATCGTAAATATCTACTCAAAAACGGTAGCACCAATTAATACATCAGGCCATCTAGCATCTGCTTTAGCAATATTACCGGGAACATCTCTAAGCCACTGTCTTTGCACTTCTGGACTGTAGTTAAGATAAAGTTTTCCATCAACAATTTTCCAAGCCTCTGGATCGGTAGAAACAACATTACCTTCACTTAAGGCTTTAGCACAGTAACCGCCATATTGAGGCGCATAAGCTTCAGGGTTACTAGCAAAAAGTTGTCTGTTTTCTTCACTCGAAAATCTCCAGGTAGCTCCTTGCCATTCATATTCAAATTCACTACTACCCTCAACTGCTTTGCCTTCAGTAAAATACGCTACGGGATCTGTGCCTCGAATTGCTAAATTACTGTCAGACTCGATATATACTTGGGGCGCAGAGTTTGCTTTACTAGCACAGGGATTTACGCCAGCACAGGGGTTTTTACCCGCACAGGGATTTGTTCCAGCACAGGGGTTTTTGCTCGCACAGGGATTTACGCCAGCACAGGGATTGACTTGTGCAGCACAGGGGTTGGCATTAGCAGTGTTCCAATTCTGAGAAACACCTACAGAGCCGACAGTAATAATAGACGCGATAGTAGCAGCAACAAGATATTGAAGTTTCATAGTGATTATTTTTGGCTTTAAACAAACTGTAATTTAGAAAATTAACTACTTCAAAGAAAAAAGGGTTTTTAATTTCTCTTTTCTTTTTGGCAACGTTTTTATTAAAAAGCCATCACATGAGCTATTACTGAAAGAAATCTTGAAAATAGCTGAGAATTTCGAGAACTTGCAAAATTTAAATCGATCGCTTTAAAAGCCAGAGCGCAATTATTAGCTATCAGCTTTTTTTTTTCATTCCTACTTTCGATCGACAACGCCATAATTACTTATAACTGCGCTGAGTTAATTGAACATTGTCAAATTCTAATTGCTCTTTGTGTAATGTAGGAATTTTTTCATCTCCTTGATATTGCCAGGCAGCCACATAGGAAAACTCCTCGTCATTTCGTTTGGCTTCTCCTTCTGGTGTCTGATATTCTTCCCGAAAATGTGCGCCACAAGATTCTTCGCGATTTAAAGCATCTCGTGCCATCAATTCCCCTAATTCGAGAAAATCCGCCACTCTACCTGCAAATTCTAAGTTTTTATTCAAGGTACTAGGATTACTCGGCACTTTAACATTTTGCCAGTATTCTTCTCTTAGCTCCGAAATCTTATCTATGACATATTCTAATCCCGATCGATTACGAGACATACCTACATAATCCCAAAGTAGTTTACCTAGCTGACGATGAAATTCGGTGACAGTTTTTTCTCCTTGAATACTTAATAATTTATTTGTCTTAGTCTCTACAGATGCTTTGGCTTCAGCAAAAGCTGGATGATCTGTATCGACAGCATGAATATCTGTACTCGCTAAATAATGACCCAATGTATAGGGAATTACAAAGTAACCATCTGCCAAACCCTGCATCAAAGCACTAGCACCAAGGCGGTTAGCACCGTGATCGGAAAAATTAGCTTCTCCTAAAACGTGTAACCCAGGAATAGTACTCATCAGATTGTAGTCTACCCATAAACCCCCCATAATGTAGTGAACCGCAGGATAAATACGCATGGGTACTTCGTAAGGATTTTCGGCAGTGATGCGTTCGTACATTTGAAATAGATTACCATAGCGTTCTTCGATCGCGCTCTTACCTAGTCTTTTAATTGCATCGCGAAAATCTAAATATACAGATAAACCAGTTTTACCGACTCCTTTCCCCTCATCTGTCATTATTTTGGCGTTGCGGGAAGCCACATCACGGGGTACGAGATTACCAAAACTAGGATATTTAGTTTCTAAATAATAATCTCTTTCTGCTTCGGGAATATGTTGAGGAGGGCGTTTATCTCCTGCTTGTTTTGGTACCCATACCCTACCATCATTGCGTAAACCTTCACTCATCAGAGTTAGTTTAGATTGATAATCCCCAGAAACAGGAATACAAGTAGGGTGAATCTGAGTGTAGCAAGGATTAGCAAATAAAGCCCCCCGTTTATAACATCGCCAGGCAGCAGTTACATTAGAGTTTTTGGCGTTAGTAGAAAGATAAAATACATTACTATAACCTCCCGTACACAGAAGCACTGCATCTCCTGCATGGGATTCAATTTCGCCAGTAATTAAGTTACGGACAATAATACCTCTAGCTAACCCGTCTATTACGACTAAATCTAGCATCTCGCGACGGGGAAAGGTAGCGATAGTTCCCGCAGCAATTTGCCGAGACATAGCACTATATGCCCCTAATAACAACTGTTGTCCTGTTTGCCCTTTAGCATAGAAAGTACGAGATACTTGCGCCCCACCAAAAGAGCGATTGGCTAATAATCCGCCATATTCTCTCGCAAAAGGTACGCCCTGAGCAACACACTGATCGATGATGCTATTACTTATTTGGGCTAAACGATAAACATTAGCCTCACGAGAGCGATAGTCACCACCTTTAATCGTGTCGTAAAATAATCTCCAGACTGTATCTCCATCATTAGGATAGTTTTTAGCTCCGTTAATGCCTCCTTGGGCAGCAATACTATGAGCGCGACGGGGAGAATCTTGAATACAAAAACTTTTAATGTTGTAACCCAACTCTGCTAAAGTAGCTGCTGCCGAAGCCCCCGCTAAACCCGTACCAACAATCAGAATAGTATGTTTGCGTTTATTAGCAGGACTCACTAATTTACAATGGTCTTTAAAATTATCCCATTTCTGTTTTAGTTCTCCAGCAGGAATTTTTGGGTCGAGTTTCATTAGGCTTATTTAGCAAGTATCTTCTTTTAATTATATTTTGTCTCTAGGTTTAGTAACTAAAAATAAGACTTAAAAAAAGCCGATCGCTCTTTGAGAGGTTATATCTTCTTTCCTCAATTTTTTCAGCCAACCCCATGATAAATTCTACCGCGCCATTTTGTGGGGGTCTTCAGGGAAGATAGTAAAATTCTGAAAACGGCAAGAGGATCGGCAAGGGGAGAAAACCAAAATAAACTAGAAGCTAGAGATATTTTAGGCGGACGTTGATAAGAACCCGCGATCGCGAATAAAATAATTAGGCGCAAAAATAACAGAAACAGATTTAAACCGATTACTAAAAGTAAAGTAAGGGAACTATAACTAAAACTCAATAATATTGTAGTAATTAGTAACAGAAGGGGTAATCCTTGCACCAATAATAAAAAAAACCAATCACCCCAAACTTGCCCTACTGAACCCGCATCTTTAAGGTCGAGCGATCGACCCCATTCTTGCCAGGTTTCTTTTGCTCCTTCATACATTCTAACTTTAATTACTTTTGACCCATCCAAAAAGCCGACGCGATAACCGCACGCTGCAATGTTACGAGCCAAAGTCACATCGTCACAAAAAGAATTAGCTGCGCTGTTATAACCCGCTATTGTTTCTAATACCCTGCGCCGACAAAAAAAACATTGTCCGTTTGCCATTACTCTTTCTGCATTATTGGCATCTACTCCAGCAGAATCAAAACGATAGAGTAAGGTAACGAGTAAAGCTGGTTGTAACCACCATTCCCCTGGATATTTCAGAATAAATTGGGGGGCGAGGGAAATAAGATCGTAGCCTTCTGCTTTTGCTACAGTGAGTAAACTATTAATTAATCCCGCTTGAGGTTGAGTATCTGCATCTACGCCCAAAATCCATTCACTTTGAGCCGAACTGTTTAAAAATCCATTATGTAATGCCCAAGGACGACCAACCCATCCTGGTGGTAAAGGAGGATCGTTAATTAAACGAAAGCGAGAATCGGTATTAGCTCGATCTTTAACTATGGTAGGTGTAGCATCTTGAGAATAGCTATCGACGACAATAACTTCTTTAAGTGCTTTTCCTTGAAGACTCAAACCTTGTAAACAAGGAGTAATTCTTTCTGCTTCATTAAGAGTAGGGATAATTAGGCTAACCTTTCCTGCATCTTCAGGAGACTCTGCTTTGGGTTCGAGAGGCGATCGACGTTTTGCACCAGGTAACAAGCGAGATAGTAAAATTAGAGTTGCCACTCCCTGAAATATTAATAAAATCAGAGAGAGGGCATCAATTACTGTCGAATTCAAGGCTGAATTGCTCCTACCGCAGTAACGGGAACTTTTTCAGTCACTAACTCAGTAGATTTTAGTTCGACAGCAGCTCGATTTTTTGCCATTTCATAAAATACTAATATAGGAAAAATCCCCAGCATCACACCTAAAAATACAGGAGCATATATATCTGCTGCCCAACTTAAAATTGTGGCAAAAGCAAAGTTACTTATATAGATTACTAAGGGAAGTCCTAAGTCTTGATTCGGTAATTGTAAGGGTTTAAATTGCCAAAAAATTGCTGCTACTGTCATAAATACTATCCCCGTACCCAACCAACCAGCAAAGTTTTGATAGGGCATTCCAAAAAATGTCCCTGGTTGTTCCCAAATCCAAAAAGGAATAGAAGCTTGACTCATAGCTGGATCGAGAACAAAATCCCAAGAGGTAAGACATAATGCCCCAAAGAAAATTGCTAGTAACTGGCGTAACCAGGGTTTTACTCGAACAGTTGCCAATCCAGCACGAGCAATAATGTAAGCACTAAAACCGAGGTAAAACCAAGAAAGAGGAATAGTAAAAGGGACTAAATCCGCAATTTTGTATCCCAAACCACTAAGATAACGATAATGACCGAAAGGAAAACCCGTGCTAGTCCCCAGTAATTCGCTAGTTAGAGAAAGAGCGATCGCGCTTAACATAAAACTCAACCAATGCCATTTACCAATAGTGCGACGAGCATATAAGGCTACGGCTAATGTTCCTAGTAGCATATAGATTACACCCCCATTAGCCATAGATAAACCAAAGATAGCCCTGCCCCACTCCAATTGAGATAACTTAGCTTGAAATTGAGCGTTAGGTACGACTAAGATGATTCCCGCCAAACCAAAAATCATCGATAAAATATGACCGAGTAACAATAAACGTTCTGGATTATGCCGTTGTTTCATAAAAAATTTAGCTTGAGTAACGATTGGCTACCTACACAGTTTACAGATATTGTTAAAAAAAATGTAGGGAAGCATTGGAATCACTACGGTCAATTTTTAACCCTATCCGTGAAAACCAATTAATCCATCTCCAGTCCAGTCGAGAGTATCGCCAATTTCGTTCCCGTCATGATAGGCAGCAAGTAATACTTCACTAGTTTTGCCCCAAGTAATATTACCATGAGCATCGAGCGCGATCGCGGCGAGGTCGCGGTGACGGACAAGGCATTCTTGCATCGATTTTTCCATAGCATCTTTTAAAGGTAATCCGTCACTAACGCGAATCACAATTCTTGCTGCCAGACATTCATCGAGAATATCTTCCCCAATACCCGTACAACTTACTGCTGCCTCTTTAGTGGCATAGTTACCCGCAGGCATAGCCGAATCACTCACTCGCCCAATTCTCTCTAAGCCTTTTCCGCCTGTAGAAGTACCTACTGCTAATCTTCCTTGACTATCTAGTACCACTACCCCAATCGTGCCTTTACGATCTTCATGGGCAATAGCCAACTCTTCTTCGGCAACTACTCCCGCCATATGTTTTTTAAAATACTCTTTTCTTTGCTGAAACCATTCTTTCAGACGAATATCCACCAGAGGATCGTAAACGGGTACACTTAATTCTCGCATTAATTCGGCTGCACCGTAGTCTGATAGTACTCGGTCTTCTTGGCTTTGCAAAAATTGAGCTAGCTGAATCGGGTTTTTGACGCGGGAAATATTGATTACTCCACTAAAACGTTGATTTATCCCATCCATCAAAGAAGCACTCATGCGGATTTTGCCATCTGACTGTAGTACAGAACCAGTACCAGCATTGAAAATTGATTCGTCTTCGAGAAGCTGACAGCCTTCAATTACTGCATCTTTAGCACTTACACCATTAAGAAGTGAATTATAAACTTTTTTGATTGCAGAATGAAGTGCTTGACGTACTGCTTTGACTCCTGCTTCGCTTTGGAGATGACCACCTGCACCGCCATGAATGATAAGTTTGGGTTGTACCAGATTGACTGTCATACTGAAAGTAAATTTTAATTAATATTGCTGAGAAAATTACGCATAGTTTCGCTATTGTAGCTCAAAGACTAACTATTTTTCTGAATTATCAACAGTCGATCGCCTTCTTCGGCATCGGTCGGAACAATATTTAAGATCGTCCCAACATTTAGCCCATTTTTTACGCCAAGTAAACGGTCGATCGCAAACAGGACAAATTTTAGTAGGTAGATCGGATTTTAAACGCTGACGTGCCATTTGTTAATTTTTAATTGCATCTGAGTAGGTAGAAGTAAGTCAATATAAAATATTGACAGGCAGAGGAAGCAGAGAAAGTACCAAAAGATAAGCGATCGCCACTCACTTTTTCCGAAGACATAAAAGAAAATCTATTAACAAGGAGGGTAAGACAATTGCTACCTATTTCAGGATAATCTATAGCACTTCTCATTGAATAGAACGCAAAAGAAGAACGAAAAAGTATCTGTATTACCAAAACAAAAAACAGCTATTTGAGACAATTCGAGTTTAGAACAGTTTCAGGGAGAATGCTATGACTCAAAGAACCATCTATAATCACGATATTATGCACTGTACTCACGATGCGGTAGTTGGCAACTATCTCTACTCAGCCAGAGTACTGGGAATGACCGAAGCAGAAGATTATATTCAATTACATCCAGACTTAGAACCAGAGTGGAAATACATTGTAAAACACTATAATCGGATTAATTTAAGTCATAGCCAAAATCCTATTTGGGATGTTTCTTTTCAGAAGTTGAGAGAGTATTCTGACTGTGAGGTATCGGTTTTTATCTTCGGTGATGCCATTCATCAAGATAGTGATGATGATGATTGGTTTCGTAAGCAAAATCAAGATTGGCTAGATGTAGTTGAATTTATTAACTCGAAAAACAATTTTATTAGATTGGCACAAGATTTAGGTGTGAGTATTCCCAAAACAATTTGTGCCGAAAATAAAAGCGAATTAGATCGATTAGCCGATCTACCTTACCCTTGTTATGTAAAACCTGCTGTATCTGTAGATGGTGTGGGCATTAATCGCTGTGAAAATGAAGCGAATTTACAATCGGCGTTACTAGATATAGCCGATCGTGTCCCCTTACAAGTACAGCAAGAAGTAATTTCCGATAAATTTCTCAACTTACAATATGAGATAATAGAAGAAAAAGCAAAGCCTTTAGCTGCTACAGAACAAATACTAGATGGCTTTTCTCATAATGGTAATCGCTATCCGACTGTCCACCAACCTTGGAATTTAGTCGAACCTATGGCACAGTGGATGGCAGAAAAAGGAATGAAGGGAATATTTGCTTTTGATGTTGCTGCGGTAGCAGAAGATAACTATTCAAGCTATTATGCGATCGAATGTAATCCCCGCTTTAATGGTGCATCTTATCCTACTGGGATCGCGAAAAAATTTAATCTTCCTAGCTGGGCAAGCGAAAATTTTAATACTCAATATACTTCTCTCAAAGATATCGATCTTAGTGGACTAGAGTTTGATGCCAAAACAGGTAAAGGGGTAATTATAGTTAACTGGGGTAGTATTTTAATCGGTAAATTGGGTATTTTACTAGCTGGTTCGATCGAAGAACAAAATGAGTTAAAAGCATTGGTAAAAGAAAGACTATAAAAGTCTATCTATTAAAAGCGATCGCATACCTTGAGCGCATAATAGTAGCGCGATCGCGCTACTGTCAATTTGCTTCAAAAAAAGTTTTGGCAAATAATCTTTTCAATTTCTTCTTGTTGACTGGCAACTTCTAGCCAACCTTGAACAGCATCTTCAAGCATTTCTAATAATTGTTCGTAACTTTCTCTCCAAGTGTGACACCCTGGTAATGCAGGTACAGAACCGCACCATACGCCATCTTCTTGCCAAACAACAGCTTTAATTTTCATACTCGATCTTGCTTTGTACTCTAATAAAGATTAGAGCGCGATCGCCAAGTCAGATTAGATTTTTTGTAGTATTTTATTAGGTAAGTCAATTATTTTACTGGCTGGCTCGATCGAAGAACAAAATGAGTTAAAAACATTGCTGAAAGAGAGACTCTAACCCGAAAATAGGGGAAAGCTTATTGTACTAAACTTTAAATACTTGCTTGCGTAGCTGCCAGAACATTATGCGAACTGAGATCGTCGCTCCAATGAAAGCTGTGAGCCAAGGCTTAATTTGGTCTGCTCCTAGGAAACGCAACATGTCTATAATCGATCCAAGGATGACTCCAGTAACAACTCCAATAAGGACAAATATAAGGAGCTGGAATAGCTATTAGTCCAATAGACAGCCATTTTTCTCTCTCCAACTTTTCCCTTACCTGTACCAACTTTTCTTGTGCCTGCCTCTGCAAATTTTGATCATTAGGTTCTCGCTGTAAAATTGCCTCAAATTTCTTCCCAGCTTCATACCAATTCTGAGCCTGAAAAGATCTCAATCCTTGATTGTAAAGATTCTCTAGTTCTTGTTTTTTGCGTTCTTTTTCTCTTTGTACGCGCAGTCTTTGCTCCCGTTCCTTGACAAGTTCATTACGAGCCAATCTATAAAGCCCATCTGGATCGAAAAAAATTAAATATTCTTTCTGCATTTGCTGAAAGATATCGATTACTTTTTTCCACTGCCTAGCTCGAAATAATCGGCGGGCGCGCTCGTAAAGCTCGGTTAGCTGTTTCTGTCGAGCTTCTTCGTCCTTGCTGGGGGTACTAACTGAGGGTTGCTGGTCATAATCAAAGCCTATTTGCCGTCTAGTTTGCTCTTCTTTAGATTCATGACTTTGACGTTGACGGGGAGGTAACGATCGCAGTTTACCCAGTTTTGGCTTCATATTTAGAGGTTGTTTAGTGAGGTGTCTATAAAGAGCTTCGTATCCTTTGTCAAGAGCGAGACTTTTGAGATCGAGTACATAATAAGTAAACCTACCTAGTTCGGTAGGGATATGGTTCTTTGCCTGAGGAGAAAATATAACAGGAATAAATTTGGTGTTTGTTAGGCGATCGTAAATAAATTGGTTAATAATTGCTCCTTCCCAAGTAACGCCTTTCCCTTGTTTAAGTGTCTCCTTCCCTTGAAAACGTCTTTGATATTGCTCGGTGCAGACGAGAAGAACAAAATCAGATCGCTCGACTTGGTTGCGCATCCAGTGAGGCCAACCTTCTGGTGGTGATACCTCGTATTGGTCAATATTGCAATCAATTCCATCATTGCGTAGGCGATCGGCTAGGATAAGTACATCGTCTTTATGCTTATCTGAGTCCCAGCTATAGCTTATAAATACCTTTGGAAACTGGGATATGTTATTGGGCATAGCCTTTGCTCAGGTGTCAATGCAGTTAAGTTCTGCAATTAAGTATAGCTCTGAACTAAGAATTGGCTTTACTTTTTTGAAAAGAGCGATAGATCGTCTTCTGACAAGGGAAAATCTTAGGAATGAAGCCAATTAACAATTTGTGCTACTAAATCTTGTAGCGAATAAACAATTTCAACTTCTGGTCTGATTAGGCTCGTTTGTATCTCGATATCCAACTTGCGTTGATAGTTAGGGTGAACTCCAACAAAAATAGGCTTATCAGTCATTGACCAAGCTCCTAATTCATACAAAACAATTGGACAGAGAGTCTCATGGGGAAACCAGAAGGAAATTGCCGAAGCCTTTCTGAGATGGCGATACTCCCATTTTATTTGCTCAAGAGCAGCAGTTGAATCTTCTATTGGAAAACTTTTTTGCCTTGGATTTAACAAAGTTATTGGTAGATCCTTTAAGGCTGTTGCCACTTCTTGCTGCCAATTAGGACATCCAGTAATTCCCCCTGCCAAAAACAAGCTCGTTTCTTTGCCTAGAAATTCGTTAGGAGCTTCAATGTACTTCATTCATCGCAACCTCTGTATATCAATCTTAAAAGCTAAATCACTTCAGTAAACCAGAGAAGTTTTGAATTCATCCCCGATGAAGAAATATTTTAGGATTAGTTCAAAGCGTCGTTTATCTAAATCTATCTAAAACTTAGACTCTTGAGGATCCCAATATGGAAAATAGAATTAGGCATTTAGAGTTCATCCAAGCTGTAATTAACAGGATGGCTAGCAATTCTTTTTTAATTAAGGGATGGTGTATAACTTTAGTTTCTGCTCTATTAGGTCTAGCTGCGAATAATGGTAATAAAAAATTCATTATTGTCGTTTTCTTTCCAGCCTTGATGTTTTGGCTTCTAGATGCCTATTATTTAAGACAGGAACGCCTTTTTCGGAAAAAATACGACGAGGTTAGACAATCCACAGAAGAATTAACCGATTTTTCGATGGATATATCGACGATAGAGAAGCGAGTAGACTCTTGTATTGGGCGGACACTACCGAGTCGTCCAAGCCTTGGGAGAAGGAGGATTGGCTAAAACCTACATCGCACAAGACCATCACCGACCCGGTCATCCCAAATGTGCTGTCAAATACCTCAAGCCTGCTAG
>JBFRWK010000290.1:0-22039 GCA_051439545.1 Xenococcaceae cyanobacterium
CAAAAGTCTCGTCAAGAATTTTGAGAGAACTCTCGATCATGCTACAACCAAGCTCAATCTTTGTTTTGTCAGACTGATGCTAAAAAGACTGGCAATCGCTTAGATAGATCCCAAATGGGTTCTATAAAGCCGCATCGGGGTCAGAACCCCTAACGCTTTTGATCAAGGCACTGATCGTATCGAAGTGAGCATCCCCCTCTTTGTCGTAGAGAACGGCTCGCTGTTGGATCGATTCTTCAGCTACAGCTAAATCGATTTGAATTACTCCAGTATCATTGGGGGGAGTGGTTTCTACTGCTAGTTCGAGAGCGTTGAGTAACGACCTGGCATCCCCATTGGCAACGTTAGTTAAATGAGCGATCGCCTCTGGTTCGATCTGGACTTTTAACTTACCATAACCGCGATCGCTGTCTGCTAATGTTTGGGTTACTACTCGACCCAAATCTTCGACTGTTAATGGTTTGAGTTGAAACAGACGAGAGCGACTGACCAAAGCTTTATTTACCTCAAAATAGGGATTCTCCGTAGTTGCCCCGATTAAAACAATTGTGCCATTCTCTACCCAAGGCAGTAGGGCATCGTCTTGGTGCGCGTTCCCTTGCCCCCATTCGAGGGTAAACGCCTTACGGCGGCGCGGGGTCGCACCGCTGCTGGGATTTATTGAAACGGTGGACTTCATCCACAAAGAGAATGGTTTTTTGTTGGTAATATTTAGGATTAGCTGGAAAACTTTGAAACATTGAGCTAAAGAACGTTACAGAAATTCTTGCACGACGAAAAAGTTAGGGTTAGGGGGCGGAAAAGCCCTAAAATTGGTGTGACCCCCTTGCACTTTAACTAGCAAGAACAGATGTACCGCAAATCTAACCAGTCTGAGCTTACCCCAGATAACTTTGAATTGCCTGTTGTTGTACAATTGTCACTCCTCTAACCGTTGGGTAATCATGGCAAAATTGATTCCCTGGTTAGAACTCGCGCGTTCCCTTGCGCCTTTCGGCGGCGCGGGGTCGCTCGTCAATTTGAAGCAGAATATGCAGAAAAGTTCTCAGAAAAAATGGGTGCGCCAGCTAAACCTTTTCGGATGGCATTAGGGGCGTTAATTATTAAAGAAAAACTAGGGACTTCAGATAGAGAAACAGTAGAACAAATTAAGGAGAACCCTTACCTACAATATTTTATAGGGATTTCAAACTATAGCAATGAAGCCCCATTTGAAGCATCGATGATGGTTTATTTTAGAGAAAGAATTAACATAAATTTTGTCAAGAAAATCAACCAAAAAATGGTGAAAGATTTTCAAGAAGAAACAGAAACAGAAACAGAAGTAAAAAAAAAGAAGAAACGGAAGTAGAAGAAATAAAAAATAAAGGCAAGCTGATATTAGATGCTACTGCTGCAACGGCACGATATAACTTATCCTAATGATTTAGGAATATTAAATCAAACTAGAAAGCAAAGCGAAAAAATCATAGATTCTCTTCATGAAAACAGGAAAAACAAGCTTGATAAAAAGCCAAGAACTTATAGAAAGAAAGCTAGAAAGGATTATTTAAAAGTAGCAAAGAAACGCCGTGTATCTCGAAAAGAAAGAACTAAGGCTATTGCTAAACAACTACAATATATTAAAAGAAATTTGTCTCACATAGAGAAGTTAATCAATTCAGGAGGCGAGTTAACTAGCCTAAGTCCAAGAAAATATAAAATGTTGTTGGTAGTCACAGAAGTTTATCGGCAACAATTATGGATGCATGAGAATGAATCAACAAGAATTGACGATAGAATTGTTAGCATAAACCAACCGCATATTCGCCCTATCGTGAGAGGTAAAGCGGGAAAACCTGTAGAATTCGGAGCGAAACTTTCAGTCAGTTGTTTTAATAATTATGTCTTTTTAGACCATCTAAGTTGGGATAATTTTAATGAGTCTGGGGACTTCAAAAAGCAAGTTGAAGAATATAAAAACTACACTGGCTATTATCCTAACTCTGTCCATGTAGATAAAATTTATCGTACCAGAGCTAATCGAGCATGGTGTAAAGAAAGAGGAATTAGAATTAGTGGTCTACCATTAGGAAGACCGCCTAAAAATGTTAGTAAAAAAACTAAAAAACAAGCTCAAGATGATGAAAGATTTCGTAATGCTATTGAAGGAAAATTCGGTCAAGCAAAAAGGCGTTATGGTCTTAATTGTATCATGACCAAACGGCACGAAACCTCAGAAACTTCCATTGCGATTACCTTTTTAGTTATTAATCTTTCCACCCTGCTCAGACAGGTTAACTGTCTTTTTTTGTCTTTATTTCTGAATCTATATCAATTGGGCTTGATTTTTGATTTTACTATTATAAAAGCTGATGTTAAATAATTGTTTTTAACAGAAAAGCTTATCTTTTGAATAAGTTGATTATTCTAAATTTTTTCGGTTACTTTTTCAGCAAACCCTATTTAACAAGGTTTTAATTCCCGACAGTTTACTAATACCTCTTTGCCATAAGTATCTCTAATTTTGGCAACTATTCCCGTAGTTGCTTGAACGATCCATGTTCCTTTAGCCCTTAGCCATTTAACTATTGCCCCAGGCTGAATAAGATGTTGTTTGGATTTTCGCTTTGTTTCCGTTTTGATGTCCACCCCTTGAGATAAATTATTATCTTTCCCTATAGTGGACACAGAACGAACGTCTGAAGTAGCGTTGTCACGACCGAGAGCAACCGCGTCCTCAACTAAATTAGAAACAGTAGTAGATTCAGTTTGTATAGATGCCCTGTCTCTTTGCAGCCAAGCCGCAAAAATCTCTGACCTACCATCACGTGGAGGTTCAAAAACATAGACCCTCTCGCGTTGACCTCTCGAACCCAGACGACCGATACAGGTAAACTTGAGTCCTAAAAGACTGAGTAACTTTTGAACTATTTTAATCGGGGTATCTGACTCAACTATAGTCAAACCAAGAAAAGTTTTCAGTTCCCTTTGATTAGATAACGCCAATTCAGCAATTAACTGTAAATTGGGATCGCTACCTCGGTATTGAACCCCTGGTTCGAGCAAACTAATAATTAAAGTCTCTAACAGTCGCAGAGATGTCGATAGTAAACTACGATTGAAATCTGGCAGCCATAAGCGATTTTTATTGCTAGCAGCGTACGCTCTTAACTGTTTTGAATCTCGTTCAATTAAATAGGGTCTACCGACGGTGAGATAATAATGAGAGAGCAATTGGGAATACCACCCCTCATCATCTTTAGCTACTAATTCTGGGGTAATGGCTATATCGCTGCCATATCGTCTGACTAAGTTGCCCTTACGTTCAATCCATCTCTCTTCTTTAGTTTTGGCTCGTTTATCTTTTAATTTCTGATATTGGTCATCAGTAGGGATAGGTGCGTTAGCTACTTCAATACATTCTGCCTCATATTTAGTATTTGCTACTTGTTTTAATTGTGATTCTACTTCGGTGGTAGGATTAGATTCTTTTTGATTAAGTTCGGGAGGGGCGGTTACAAAATGTCCCTCGGCAATCAAACCCTCTACAATAGAATTACGATAATTCTGCATGGTCAGGTTGATATAACAGCCCCTTCTCGCCCAGGTGTTTAAAGATTCTGGTTGGAAGTTAGTATCTAAATCGAGGTCGCTAAGGGACGCATCGGCAGCTTGCAACAAGCGAATATTTGTACTGGCTTTATTTCTGGTGCTGGCAATTAAAGCTTTTTTAACCGTAGCCCCATTGCCTACCATACATTTATGAAAACCCCGCTTGGCAGCCCAGAGATAGCGGGGGACCGAAGCACGGATGCGGGCTAGTACCTGACGAATAGAATCTGCTGCTTGTACTCCTTGGGCGATCGCCCAAACGGAATCAAAGTGAGGTATTTGCTCGATCTTTCCTAAGTTCGTGATTATTCCCTGGAGTAATAATTGAAATGCTATGGGAACTTCTGAATAACATCGATCCGTTCTTTGGCATTCGATACTGACTCCCGTTTCGATAGAAGGAGAGGCGATCGCTATATCGTAGTTTGGTAAGATCTCATTGAGATGGGCGATGCAGCCATAAGCGGGATGAGAAGGATCTGCTACTGTCTCCGAATCGATTCGGAGAATTTTCTTATCTGGGAATTCTAGTTGTAAATAAGATTCTAAGTTTTGCGTACCCCATTTAGATTTTAATTTTTGAGCCGAACAACTAATAAACGGTTTCCCTCCAGTTTCTATATGATTGACTAAATCTCGAACCAAACGAGCGGGGTTTTTATCTTCATAATTATGTATCGTCCAACGTTGTTGTTGGGGCGGTTGCCAATCATTAACCACTACAAAAGGTTCGACATGAAAACCTGCTAGGGAACGGATGTAATCAATAGCGACATCGGATAAATCGGCATCGGCTAGATATACTTTTCCTTCCCCTGAAAGATTGTTTTGAATTAAGGTTTTAAATTGTGCCAGAATTTCAACTCTTTCTGACGCGCAGGTAGCAGAATTAAGTAGATGCCAAATAACTTGTTCGACTTCGTCAATAATTATTACTCCATCTTGCCAATTGTCGGCATTAAACCTCGCTCCAGAATTGGGATGCAGGGAATCAATACAGAGTCCGTATCCCAGAACAGTACCGTATTCGACGGTTCTGATTTCTGTTAGATAGGGCAATCCTACCCTCTGGCATAATGCCTCCCCTAATTGAATGCGGTGGGTTAATAACAGTACCCATTTTCCTTCTCTGGTGGCTTGTTGGACTATTTGTTCTAGTAGATGAGTTTTTCCCGTGCCTTTGGGGGATTTTAAGCCGATGAGTTTGGCAGTTTCGGGTATAGATAGGGTGTCGGGTGTCGGGGGTCGGGTGTCGGGTAAAAAGACTCGATCGGCAAGCTGGTCATTTGCTATTCCTGACCTCTGACCTCTGACCTCTGACCTATTAAGAGATATTTCACTCTCCGTTTCCGCCAATGACAATGACCCTAAATATCTTCTATTGACTTGAATATTAGCTTTATAAGTGAGTTGTACTTGAGTTTGTACTAGCCAGGTTTCTAAAGATAATGCTTTATCGTAAGCTCGATGAAATGCTTCTGCACCATTTTGGACAATCAAATCATCAACTCCCTTTGCTTGTTCTTGCCAGCGAATTACTCTGACATCAATTCCAGCTTTAGCGAAGAGTTTACCCGTTTTGGCGATCGCCTTATTGACGTTGGCAGCTGTACTGGCTTTGGTATCTTTATCAAAGGCAAAATAGATTTTACGTCCTGGTGTGGCAAAGACTTGAAGTTGGGGAATGAGTTGAGCCAGTCCTGTTTTCCGTCCCAATTCGTCTTTTGGTTGGCGGTAACCATTGAATATACCTGGTAGGGCGATCGCCACATAGCCTAGACTGAGTAATGAGGCAGCTTTTTTAGCTCCTTCGGTAATGATTAAAGGAACTTCAGGGTTATTTACGACCCATTCCCAGAATGAAATTGGGACAGTGCGACTACTGAGTCTAAGGGCTAGAGGAGAGAGAAATAATTTAATATTGTTTAGTCGAGCGATCGCTTGCCAGAGAAGTCGAGAAACTTTTAAGGCAATTATTCCCGTTGGGTGTTTGGGTGGAGCTTCATATTTAATTATTTTGCCCTTATCTGCCGATAGTCTGGGTTGAAGCGGTTTGAATTGTCCCCAGAGATCGCTACTGTAATTGTTGAGGACATCAACTCCCGATACCCACCAACCTCCAGCTTCGATATGGCGATAATGTTTGAGGATGCTATAGCTAATTGCACCTGAATTGGTTCGTTTTAGTTTTTCGGAGATAAACAGGCGGTCTAGTCCAGCCTGACCTTCGAGGTGGAAGAAGTTGAGTTTAATTAGATCGGAATGAATTCCACTTCCTTGGCAGAGTTCGTAATATTCGGCGGATGTAAGTTGATTGGGTAGTTGTTCTTCATTCGATGTATTGGAAATAGCATGGTGTTTCGGTAATTGTTGCGTCATTGAAGGGGACTCCATTAATTATTTTCTTGGAGCCTTAAACCCATGTCATAGCAAGCATTTAAATTCCCATAGCTTTCTTTACGCCAGTTATTTTGGCGCAACCAAAAATAGACCTCGAACGAGATCGCCGTGCAACCTTGGAGAATTGAAGATAGAATATTAACTGGGTGGGAAAATATTCTATTTATTTTTCCAAAAAAATGAAAAGGAGCTTGGACACTTGTTAGCAAACATTATGGGTCTAGGCTCTTTTTCGTTTAGGAAATTAAATTGAATGGAGTTATTGGTTTATACAAGGTCATAGTTACTTTGAAAAATAAATATAGCAACTCTTATTGTACAAACTCTTCAAATACTGATGTTTAGGAGTTCCTAAACACTTGCAGAAAATATTCCGATTAGCTGAAATACTTGTCTTATTAGGCTTTTTCTAAATTTTCTATTTCCGAATGAACACGAAACGTTTCCGAATGAACACGAAACGTTTCCGAATGAACATCAAGTGTTTAGGAGCTATAACTATTGCTATTTATAAAGATTAGAGTTTGTTAAATTTTGTGACTGTTTAGGAGCTTTTTCAACCTTCCTAAACACTATCAAACTGATAAACAAAACAAAAAAACCCTTTGATTGAGGGCTTTTGAAAGATATGGAGGCATTATTTATTTGCTCGATTATGCTTCTAAACCTAAATGAGTTAAAAGTTTAGTTTTAAGTTCTGAGGTAATTGGATGAGGATAACAACCATTCTCAATTTGAGATAGGCGAGAAGGAGAAATATTAGTTTGTTTAGCCATAGTTCTCAAGCTTTCTTTATTAGCTTTACGTGCTTTCCTAATTTGTTTACCAAAGGCTAATAAATCTATGTTCAGTATTGTCTCGTGGGTTAAGGTTTGCTCTTTATCGATTTGAAAATCAGATATGGGCAAATTTGGTTTGAGCTTCGACTGTATTTTTGGTTGATACAAAATACCAAAACACTTTAACCAATCGTTAAACCAGTATTTTGGCTTTTTAATTTTACTGTCAGATTCGACCCATTCAGGAACGTCTGCATCATATATAAAACTGTATGGATGCTCGAATTTAGCTAAAGTTTTAAGTCCGCGATCGAAGCTACGCTTTAGATTAGATGCAGCACTACTATTGATTAAAGCTATCTCTATTTCCTCTCCATAACCAAGGCATCTTAAAAGAGTTTCTATCTGAAAACGACTATTTCTATTTTGTTGTAGGGCAAAAAGAGCAAAATAAGCGATTCTCAAAGCCATTTTTTCTCGGTAAGGGTCTAATTTTAATGATTCGCCACTGAGATAGCCAAATTCTCTTAAATAGTCATGACCAGCAAATTTTTCAAACCAAGAGCCTGGACTATAGGTAATTTCAATATCGATTATGCTATCTTTTCCATCAAGACTTGGTTGAACTATCTGTTTGATATTGTAAACATCCCAGAGATTTGACATTTCGACTGTAAAAATCCCTTTGTGGCGAACACGCCATTCTCTAACCCAGACCTCTAAACGCTTGAGTAAGTATACATGATGAGCGAGTTGAAGCAGCTTTTTTTGTTTTGATAAGTAGCGAGTAGATTCTTTACTAAGGCTTCTTTCAGCTTTCGGAATGTAGTAATTTCTTTTTTTGCTTTCACCAAAATCACTTAAAAGCTTAGAAGCTGACACGGTAATTTTTTCTTTCCAGGCTTCTGGTTTGCGGAAAGCAATCGCAGCTAAGGCATAGTGTAATTTCAGGGTTTGTTCGCCAAACTGATGGGCAATTACTTCTTTGGTTTGATATGCCACCTCAGCTTCTTCGACAAACAAGATCGATCTATTTTCGTATTATAAGAAAATTCGATAGGTTAAGTTAATCAGCGATCGCCAGAACGATTTAGTACAGATTTATTGTCTAAAATCAAACAAGGGAATAGGGGGTGAGGAATAGTGATAAGCTTTTTTTGATTGATTATTAAGTCAGATTAAACCAATAGGTGGGTTCTTCTATGGTTGTTACAATTGTTCACGTTAAAGTTAAACCTGAATACATTCAAGACTTCATTGAAGCTACTAAACTCAATCATCAATACTCGATTCAAGAGCCAGAGAATATGCGGTTTGATATCTTACAAGCTCCTGAAGACAAAAGCCAATTTATTCTCTATGAAGCCTATAAAACCGAAGCAGGAGCCTTAGCCCATAAACAAACTCAACACTATTTAACTTGGCGAGAAACAGTGGCAGATTGGATGGCCGAACCCCGTCAAGGTGTACCCTATGATGTAATTGCACCTGTTTAACGAACTATGGCTATTTCTCCCTTCTTTTTTGCTAAAGTTCCTCCCATTCATTTTGGTACGGGAAAAATTGAGCAACTTCCCTCTTTGCTTAAGTCTGTTAAAGCCCATAAGGTTTTAGTAGTGACAGGAGGAGCATCTCTGGAGCATTCTGGTAATTGGTCGGCGATTCAGTCTCTCTTAGAACAAAATCAAATTAATTTTGAAAGAATCTCTTATTTAAAAGAACCGACCACACCCGATGTAGATACATTGTGCCAACAATATCGACCTCAGCAGATTGAAGCCGTAGTAGGCATTGGCGGCGGAAGTGTTATCGATCTAGGCAAAGCACTGTCGGCCATGCTCCCCCATCAGAATTCGATTTTTGACCATCTAGAAGGAGTGGGCAAGGGTATTCCTCATAATGGAATTAAATTGCCTTATTTTGCCATTCCCACTACTTCTGGTACCGGGGGAGAAGTTACCAAAAATGCCGTGATTAGTGAAGTAGGAAAAAATGGTTATAAAAAATCCCTGCGTCACGACAACTTAATCCCTGACGGGATAATAATTGATGGCAATTTACTGACATCTTGCCCCCGACATATTACCGCTGCCTGCGGTCTGGATGCTTTTACCCAACTGTTAGAACCTTTCCTATCTCCTACCGCTTCACCATTAACTGATGCGATCGCCCTCAGTGGCATCGAAAAGGTGGCGCAATATTTTCTTCCAGCTTGCGGGTCGGAAGCCAGTAATCCCCAAGTAAGGGAAGGCATGGCTTACGCTTCCCTATGTTCGGGAATATGTTTGGCTAATGCTGGTTTGGGAATCGTACATGGTTTGGCTTCTCCTGTAGGGGGTTTATTTCCCATTCCTCATGGAGTGGTTTGTGGCACCTTAATGGCAATGGCTAATAAAGTGACCTTAGAAGCGATCAGAGCCAGAGAACCCCAAAATCCAGCTCTAGCCAAGATGAGTCGGGTGGGTAGGATACTCTCAAGGGAAACCGGAAGATCGGAGCCTTACTATGCAGATTTCCTAATTAATACTCTTTTTGAGTGGACAGAACAATTAGCTCTGCCTAAATTCAGCGATTATGGAGTCAAAGCCAGCGATCTAGAGACAATTGTCGGGCAAACTTCTAACCGGAATAATCCCATTAAACTGACCCGTGAAGAAATATTTTCTATTTTGTCAAGTCGTTTGACAGGTGAGCAGCCGCCCTCTGGATGAAGAGGATGCGATTAATCTTGAGACAACAGTTAGGTAGAACTATCCATAGGCAGATAACACTCAACCTGAGATAAATTAAGCTACTTTACGTTAATTAAGATATTCCTCTTCCAATACCTGTAGTAACCTTTCCTCAATTGAATTAAGTTGGGAACGATTCAGCTTTTCCAATCCCTGCAATACCCACATAGCAGCTTCGTCTAATTCTCCCACCTCGCCTATCGCCGTCATTCTTTCCCCCAAATCCAGCATTTGTTCCTCTTGGGCACGACTAAATTTCATGGGTAAAAGGTCATCTATTGAGACGATATATTGACTGTCCCAAGTATCTACTACGCACTCATCTTGCCTTACTTCTGACACCATGCACCAACAATTTTTCTTACCTGGAACTCCCCCGATGATGCGACATATTTGACCAATTGAAAAAGGATTGATGGGGGGATATTTTTGTTGTAAATAAGCCTTAACCGCCTCTTTGACTACAACCGCAGGGGGCACTTTCCCCATCGCGTTCCTCACTGCCATTACCCAAACTTCCCCCGCTTCAATCGGGCTTAAATGAGCTTGAAAAATCGGTCTTAATTGGGATTGTTTGGTCGGTTCTGGGTCGCTAAGACAATTCGTCTCTAAATATTCTTCAATAAAATCGTAAGTCTGGGCTGCAACGATACAACGCTCGATATAAAGGGCTGTAAAACCAAAAACTTCATCACAATACTCTTCAAAACTCTCGTATCGGTCGCGGTACAATTTCAGACGCTTAATCTTCTCTAAAGCCTTACCCCGCAAGACAAATCCCGTCCGTACCTGTTGCTCTAATTCAGTGCGTAGTATTAATTCTCGTGCTGATAAGACATACAAACTGCAATATGCCCCTAATGGTTGTGATTACTTAACAATTTTACCGCTTTTAGTGCAAATAACAGGGAACAGTTCCATTAAGTAAACTCACCATACTCAATTGCCTCGAGAGCTTCTCTAACTAATCTTCTGCCTTCAAAGGTGTCGCACAAGTTAATTGGTAATTCTCCATCTAAAGCGGGAATAGCAGTATGTAGCCATTCTTTAGCGATGTTTTCGTTGCCAAAAACATTTATGGCTTCATTGAATACTTTTAAGGTATCTAAAACTCCCTCAGTTTGAACTCTTGTCAGTAGTTTGGAGTGATACAAACGATTTAAGTTGCCCGAACTAGTACTTAATAAACGGACAAACAGCTCTCGCTCTCCCAAAGCTTTCACTGCTTGCTCGACAATTTTTCCGGGGACTCCTTTGCGGACAGCTTGGATATATGCGCCCCGATCTTCGAGAAGGGTAGGAGAAAGATCTGAATCCTTTAATAGTGAAGCGATATTCATTTTGAGTTAACTTGTTTATTAGTTTAATTTTACATCAAAATGATGTCATATATTAGTCGAAATGATGTTTTTGCTAGAGAGCCTGAAGAATGAGATTGGCAGCCAACTGCTAATATTCAAAACGGTCAACGCTTATCGAGAAGTGGGATCGGTTATCTTGTCGATAGTTACCTGGAAAAATGTGGTTTGAAGCATATCGATCTCAATCGCCATCATTCTCCTCACAGTTTGCGTCACACCGCAGGTACTTTGAGTCTTCAAAGTGGTTCTTCTTTAAGGGAGGTTCAGGATTTTCTGGGACACAGCGATCCCAAAACTACTGCTGTGTATACTCACGTTCTCAGTTCCCAGGAGAATAATCCCGCCTCAAAAATTGAGATCGATTTTTAGCTTGTGAATAATCTTTTATTTATCTTGGTTTCGGAATTAAGCCCTATTGCCAAGAGAGCAGTGGGAGCTGATTCGACTGCCGACAATTTGTCGGCAAAAATTTCCCTGAGAAAATGATTAACTAAGATTTAAGCTTTAGAGGCGTCAAAGAAGTTAACAAAATTTAGATGCGTTTGCCCTGCCCCAACCCCCAGCTAGAGCCACAATTGAAAGAGCAGACGTAAATCGCAGCAAAAGAGTAGAACAATACGAACAAGTACACGCATTGAATCAACAAGGGTGGACTAAAATTGCCATTGCTAATAAATTAGGAATCAGTACCAGAAAAGTATTTCGATTTCTTAAAGAAACCACATTCCCCGAACGCAAAGGACGTAGCGCTCGCGGACGCAGTTTGCTCTCTCCTTACAAAAAATATCTCCTAGAACGGTGGAATGAAGGTTGTCATAATGGAACAAAACTTTACCAGGAAATTATTGAACGTGGTTATCAAGGTCGTTATGGTACGGTAGCTGGTTATATTCGTCGTCTTCGTAAGACTCAAAAATTGCAGCAGGATCGAGTAAAAGTTTTTGAGCCGAAAAAATCGTTATTAACTCTGCGTCGGACAGTCAAGTTAATTCTACTCAAACCATCTCAACAAAGTGAATCTGATAAAAACATAATCTCCTTGCTCAAACAACAACACCCCCAACTCAATACTGCGATTGAACTCATCCAAAGAGAAAGCCGATCTAGTTCGCAATCATCAGTCAGACCAATTACACGAGTGGTACGAACTTGCCTCTTCCTGTCAAATTAAAGATGAGCGAAAATTTTGCTCGTGGTATCAAGGAGGATTGGGCAGCAGTTCAAAATGGAGTAACTTATCAGTGGAGTAATGGACAGGTAGAAGGACAGGTTAATCGGCAATTGATGCTTAAACGTCAAATGTACGGTCGCGCCAGTCACGAACTTCAAATGAAACGTTTTTTGTGTCCTGTTTCTTAAGTTCGCGATCGCAGTAGTCTCGGTTCACCAAAATTGTGCAAGACCCTTAATCTGGGCTGAAAATGCCGATGATTTCGGGTCGGAGTGCTCATAATTTCAGTCCGTTACACTTAGCTCCCGCGTACACAACTTATCCCTAACCTCTTCATCGTGAAAAATACCAATTAATGCACAGCCTTGTTGTTTCTTCTCTTCCAATAACTCAACTACAACCTCACGATTAGTAGCATCTAAAGCCGAGGTGGGTTCATCTAACAAAAAGAGCGGATAATCTACAGCTAAAGCACGAGCAATATTTACTCTTTGTTTTTCTCCACCAGAAAAAGTAGTGGGGGATAATTGCCACAGTCTTTCGGGTAAATTTAACAGACTAAAAAGTTTTTTGATTTTGCTATAAGCAGTATCAATATCTATTCCCAATTCTAATAAAGGTTCGGCTGCAACATCTAAAGCAGACACGCGAGGAATTACCCGCAAAAACTGACTGACATAACCAATAGTTTTTTGTCTGACTGCAATTATTTCATGGGGTTGTAACTGTACTAAATCTACCCAATGGTTCTCATGTTTTACCCAAATTTCACCAGCATTAATTCCATAGTTACCATATAAAGCCTTCATCAAAGTCGATTTACCCGAACCAGATACCCCAGTCAAAGCCACACATTCTCCTGCTTTTACTTCTAAACTGACATTTTCTAAGACAGGTAATTTAATTCCACCTTGATTGTGCAAAGTAAACTCTTTAAATATTCCTGTTGCATATAAAAGAGTATCGGGAGAGAGATTAATAGTTGGTTGTTTGATAGATAATTGTGATGTATTCATATAATGCGATCGCGCCTTTGATAAAATTTATCGATCGAAATGATAAAAAAATATTGGTTCATCTTCCCATGAGAAATTTAACAACTGATTAAAGCCAGGGCGATCTATAAGATTGATTGTCAATTAATTAATATCGAACTAACCAACTGCTGTGTATAGGGATGTTGCGGATCGTCTAACACTCTATCCGTTAAACCCGACTCCACTATTTGCCCATTTTTCATCACTATTAAACGATGCGCGAGTAACCTGACAACACCAAGATCATGAGTAACTAAAATAACACTAAGATTGAAATTTCTGACTAAAGAACGCAATAAATCTAATAACCTCGCCTGTACCGATACATCCAACCCTCCTGTAGGTTCATCCATAAAGATTAAACGAGGTTTGGTAACTAATACTCTAGCCAGTTGTAAACGCTGTTGCATTCCTCCAGAAAAAGTATAGGGAAAAGCATCAATTCTATTGGTATCGATCTCTACTTGTTTCAGCCAATATTTAGCTTCTTCCCGAATATTTCCATAATGACGACTTCCCACATTTAATAATCTTTCGGCGATATTTGCCCCTGCGGTAACGTTCATTCTTAACCCGTCGCGAGGATTTTGCTGCACAAATCCCCATTCAGTTTTAGTTAGTTTCCTGTGTTGGGGTTCGGGTAATTGTTTGATATTTAAAATCTCATTTTTGCTATTGGTGTAAGTAACTTCTCCTGCATCAATTTCTAAGTTACTACCAATACAATTTAACAAGGTAGATTTTCCCGATCCAGATTCACCAACAATACCTAATACTTGCCCAGGATAGAGTTCGAAATTAATATTATGACAAGCTTTTAGATTTCCGTAGATTTTTGTAAGATTTGTAATCTTCAGTAATTGGTTCATTGTTTAAAATTAGTAGTTAATTTTTTTGTAAGTAAATAACTTATAGATTACGACTAATTCATCAACAATTTCCAGGGGTTTTGCATAGTCACCAGAGGTTATACTTTTCCTAAGTTTGAGTAATTCTTCCATAATTTCACTTTTTTATAAAATGAATAATTAATAATTGTTATTTTGGAATTTCGTATTCAGCCTTTCTACTCTTATTATTTCACCTGTTTCTTGATTCCAAACTAATATAAATTCAGAGTTGGGTATTGTTAAATCATGAAAAATGCGATCGCTTTTTAGATTTTCTTCAATCCCGCCATCGGCATGACTATATCCATAGCCAATAATGACTCTTAAAGAACCAGGATGTAAAGATGCTATTACCTTCGTTAAAGCTTTAATTTCTTTCATTCATATTTTTTATCATTTTGATTTAAATTACAAAAATCAGTGTCCGAACAAATCCACATTTTTCCTCCTTCATTATCGATTAACACTTCATCCAAATAACTATCAGTCGAACCGCATAATTCACAAGCTTTGTTATCCCATTTTTCCACAGTAAAAGAATAATCTTCAAAATCTAAACTTTTAACTTTAGTATAGGGTGGAACTGCATAAATTCTCTTTTCTCTTCCTGCACCGAATAATTGTAAAGCAGGATTGTTATTCATTTTAGGATTATCAAAACAAGGAATAGGACTAGGTTTCATTAAGTATCTTTCGTTTACTATGACAGGATAATCATAGGCAGTAGCAATATGTCCAAAGTTGGTAATATCCTCATATAATTTGACGTACATCGAGCCATATTCTTCTAAAGCGTGCATTTTTGCTGCTTCGGTTCTTGATGGTTCGATTACAAATAAAGGTTCGGGCATCGGAACTTGATAAACTATAATTTGTCCTTCTTTTAATGGTGTTTCTGGGATGCGATGCCGAGTTTGAATTAATGTTGCTTCGCTAGTTTTTTCGGTAGTATTTACACCACAAACTTTTTTGAAAAATCGCCTAATATTTACTGCATTAGTTGTATCATCTGCACCCTGATCTATTACTTTTAAAGTATCCTCTTTCCCTATTACTGAAGCTGTTACTTGAATACCTCCAGTTCCCCATCCATAAGACATCGGCATTTCGCGAGAAGCAAAGGGGATTTGATGTCCAGGTATAGCAACGGCTTTTAGGATAGCACGACGGATCGAGCGCTTGGTTTGTTCGTCGAGATAGGCAAAGTTGAATCCTGGTTCAGACATAATTAATAATTATTGATTATTCATTGTTTAACTCTTTTCTCATCTGACGAACTAAATTTAATTCTGCTTGAAAATCAATATAATGAGGTAACTTTAAATGCTGCACAAAACCCTGGGCTTCTACATTATCAGAATGATATAAAACAAACTCCTCATCTTGCGCCGCTCCTTCTATCTCTTCCCCATATTCTTTTGTCCTTAATGCCCGATCTACTAATGCCATAGACATTGCTTTACGTTCGTTATAACCAAAAGTTAAACCGTAACCTCTAGTAAATTGGGGCGGTAATTTTTTGCTTCCTTTAAATTGATTTACCATCTGAACTTCTGTTACTTGAATATCCGCGATCGCAACTGCAAAACCTAATTCTTCTGGTTCGATAATTACTTCTACTTCTCCGACTCTAATTTCTCCTGCAAAGGGATGATTTTTACCGTATCCTCGTTGTGTAGAATAAGCTAATCCTAATAAAAAACCTTCATCAGCGCGGGCTAAGTTTTGCAGTCTGGCATCTCTATTGCTAGGGGTATTTAATGATTGTCTGGTAATATCAAATGGTTCTTTATTTTTCTCATTATTATCGTTTTCGGGTTGGATTAATTGTTCATGTTCTAAAGTTTTGATCGCCCTTTGAGTGGGCGAAGTACCATTCGCCCTTACAATATTATTATCGGTTTTTGGTGCTTGATATTCGTCATCTTCTGCCAATAATTTAAAATCTAATAAACGATGAATATAATCATATGTCGCCCCTAATTTTTGTCCTCCTGGTACGTCTTTAAAAATTGAAGAAATGCGCCGTTGAATTTGTATTTTTGCCGTATCAATTGGCTGACTATAATAAAGTCTGGGGAGAGTGGTTCGATATGCCCGTAATAAAAAGATCGCTTCAACTAAATCTCCCCAAGATTGTTTAATTGCTAAAGCTGCTAAATCGCGATCGTATAAACTTCCTTCCGCCATAACTCGGTTAACAGCTAAAGCTAATTGTTCTTTTATTTGTTCGAGAGATAATTCGGGAATATCTTTATCTCCCCTCCGCATCGCTTGTAACAAAGTCTCGGCATTTTTAATTGCTTGTTCGCCACCTTTTACTGCTACGTAAGCCATTTTGGTAATTAATAATGAGTAATTAATAATTAATAATTTTTGATGTTCTTGGTAAGCCGATTATTTTATCTTCAGAGAAGAAATAAATGTCTATTCCCAGGGGATAAGAATTGTGATTTTGTTGCCATTGTTGCCAGAATGAATCTGATAAATTTATTGGCATGGTGATTTGTTGGTTAATACCTGCACCTGTTAGTTGAGGTGAACAGTCATTCGCCCTTATATTTTCCATCCTTACCTGAATTAATAATGTGGTGGAATCTTCGGGATAGACTGGTGTTCCCTGTTTATATTGAGATAAATGAGGAAGATTATCAAAATCCCAAACAACAGCAAAATTAGCTTGTCTTGTATCTTCAGTAAAGCGACATCCTGTATGAAACAACAGCCAGTTTTTCACCTCTTCATTTAATCCTGGTTGTAACCATACAAGGGTTTCTAAATCCAACAAAGTTAAACAAGCAGCAGTACAAGCTATATTTAATCCCGCAGGTGGAGTTAACTCTACGGTAATTTCATTAATTGTTCCTGGACGCGATAAAGCATTTAATAATACTCTAAAAGTATTCTGGGAGTCGTGTACTAAATCGTTTAAACCTGGAAGATTAGTAATCACTTTATTTACCAATTATTAATTATTAATTATTAACTACTCTCCTCGTAGCATTGTAAAAAACTCAACTTTAGTTGCTTCTATCTGTTGTTGCTGCTGTTCTTTTTTTTGCTGAATTATTGCTTTTAAAGGTTGAATAACTTGAGTATGAACTATCTTTTGCCATTTCTCTTGTTGTAATAAGCCATCGCAAACGGCAGCTAATTCTGCATGACGTTTGGATCGCCCGCCGACATAACCAAAACCAGTGGTATTTGATATCTTGACTACACAGCGAGTAATAGTCATTTCCCCCAGGTTAAATACTTCTCCCGTACCTCCCGCCCTACCTCTTACCATTGTTAAGCCAATTTCTGGCTGACGTAGGAAACTATATTGAGGCAAGTTTCCTAATGTCTTCATTTGTTGTTCGATATCGGTTACAGAAGATTTTGCTAAAATCGCCATCCAAGCTGGTCTTGCTGTTGGTTGTTTCATCTTCTTAACTGGTTGTTAATTTAAGCTTGAACTACTGTTAAAATTAATCTAGACATCTAGATTAATATTCAAAATACCGTAAAAAAGAATATTTAACAAGAGCTAAAAATTGACAAGTGTCTTGTGGCGATCGCTTGAAACAATTATTCATTATTAATTTCCCAAAATGACTCAACCCATATATACACAAATAGCCGAAGAATTAAGAAATAATATCCAGCAGCAAACTTATCAACCAGGAGATAAACTACCCACAGAGGCGCAGTTATCCCAAAGGTTTGGAGTCCACCGCCATACTATCAGAAGCGCGATCGCGATCCTTAAAGAAGAAGGTTTAATCAGGGTAGATCGAGGTAGGGGAACATTTGTTGCAGCAACTCCCATTCAATATCCTATTGGGAAACGGGTTAGGTATAACGAAAACTTAAAAGCCCAGGGAATTAAAGCTAGTTACCAGACAATCAAAGCTGTAGAAATCCCCGCAGATAAGGCGATCGCCACATCCCTAAAAATAGAAATAGGTGCAAAGGTAATTTTCATCGAAAGATTGGGATTAGCCGATAATCAACCCATTAGTATTGCTAGTAGTTATTTTTCGGGCGATCGCTTTCCCGATTTAATTTCTCATTGGAAAAAACATACTTCCATTTCTCAATTACTGAAAGAAGTATATAGTTGCGAACATTTACGCTATTCCACTAAAATATCTGCCCGTATTGTCAGGGAAACTGATGCCAGATTATTGCAAGTTCCCTTAAACTATCCCATCTTATTAGCCGAATCAATTAATGTAGATGGCGATGACAAGATAATTGAATACGGGGTGAGTAGATTTTGTGGTGAAAAGATGGAATTGGTTTTTATTAATGAAACTTAAACTTTCAGTAGATCGAAAAATTTCCTCTTCAGCCATTAAAGGCTTATTATCCATCTCTGCATAAAGAATATTGAGAATAGATAAGTCTTGCTTTGTTGCAATTTGAAATATAAGTTCTATCATCAAACTCGTTGTCAATTGTCAATTGTCAATTATCAATTGTCAATTTTTCTAGCGTTGGAACAAAATACTCTACCCCAGGAGTTTCTAAATCTTTCACTTTTGCCAAATCGTCCCAGATTCTTAATTTTACTGCATCTTGAGCATAGGGTTGATTAATAAACTCTTGTGCTTCTAGTTGAGAATAAATACCCCCTTGTAATTCTAAACTAGTTTTAGAAGCAGGTGATAAAGAATCCCAATAATTATTATTTATTACACAAAGATATTTTTTAGCATCAACGTGCATTCTAATTGGTTCGGTTACGGCGGGAGAAAATATTTGATTTAAATAACCTAATGCTCGATATTCATGGCGATCATCAATACCTTTTTCGGCTGCATCTTCTCCTAGATTGTGAACTAAATGACCGAAATCGTGTAAAAGTGAAGCAATAATTAATTCTGGGGTGGCATTGGCTTTTTCTGCTAAAATCGCACATTGCAAAGCGTGTTGTAATTGGCTAACAGCTTCCATACCATATTGTTCATTTCCTTTACTGGCTAAAATTTTAATAATATCATCAAGTTTTTTATTCATTAGGTTGCAAAAAATACTGCTTATTTTATTGTTTAATCTAAGCTGTTTTCGATTAATAAATAATTAAGCAAAATTTAACTAAAGGTTAATAAATAAACTTTCCGATCTACTCATTCAATAAATGTTAATGATGTTAATAACTTTTAACCAAAAGATAAAGCAATCCTATTCTTAGCTTAAATAAAATCCTGGAAACTATTCCTTTAGTATAGATTCTGAGAATTGGGTTTGACTACTATAGCAATTGAGGTCAAAGATTTAAGTAAAAGCTTTAAAAACAAACTAGCTTTGGATAAGGTTAGTTTGGTGGCTAATGAAGGTGAAATGCTTGCCTTGGTTGGTGCTTCTGGTTCGGGTAAATCAACTTTATTGCGTAATATCAATGGTCTGCACATTGCTGACAAGGGAATAGTCAAAATATTTGATTCTCCGTTGCAACATGACGGTCAAAGCCATTCGCGAATTCGACGGTTGCGGAGTCAAATTGGCTTTATTTTCCAGCAGTTTAATTTGGTTAGCAGACTGACTGTATTAGAAAATGTGCTGCTCGGCAATTTAGCTAAAGTTTCCCTATCGCGATCGCTGTTTCGTCAATTCAAGCAATGGGAAAAAGCCCAAGCCTTAGCAGCCTTAGAACGAGTCGGCATCCTAGAACAAGCTTATCAGCGTGCTTCTACCCTCTCTGGAGGACAACAACAAAGAGTTGCGATCGCCCGTTGTTTGGTGCAGGGGGCAAAAATCATTCTCGCCGACGAACCTATAGCTTCCCTCGATCCAGAATCAGCCAGAAAGGTAATGGAGTTGCTGTGTCAATTAAACCGCGAAGGCATTACCGTAGTTACCTCCTTGCATCAAGTACAGATGGTACGTAATTACTTCCCCAGAGCGATCGCCCTGCGGGATGGAAGAGTTATGTTTGACGGTGCAGTTAACCAGTTAGACGATAACAAACTTACCAGTATCTATGGTTCAGCAGTAGAAGAATTGGTACTGCGGGGACATGGGGAGCTTTTAATTAATAAGTAATAGGTAATAAGTAATAAATTAAAGACTATGAAAAGACGATCTTTTATTAAAACTGCTTCTGTGTTTGCTGGCTCTTTAGCAGCAACAAAAATCTTATCTAACTCTGCGACAGCACAAGATATTAAAGAACTTAATTTTGGTATTATTTCCACCGAATCTCAGGCGAATCAAAAGCCCATTTGGGAACCTTTTGTTACAGCCATGTCAGAACAGTTGGGAATGCCTGTTAAGGCTTTTTATGCTACCCAATATGCAGGGGTAATTGAAGCGATGCGTTTCGGACAGGTGCAGTTAGCTTGGTTGGGTGGTAAATCTTATATTGAAGCTAATAAAATTGCCGATGCGGAAGTCTTTGCCCAAACTGTAAATTCTGATGGGACTAAGGGTTATTATTCTCATTTAATTATGAATAAAAACCATCCCCGACTAGCAGAAGCCAAACAATTGGGAGGGGATAAATTTGTGATTCAAAATGCACCCAATCTGACTTTTGCTTTTAACGAAACCAACTCGACTTCTGGTTATTTAGTACCCAGTTATTACGTCTTTGCCCAAAATAGCGTTAACCCCAAAGAAGCTTTCAAACGTTTAGTATTTTCAGGAAACCACGAAGCTACTGCTTTAGCTGTCGCCAACAATCAAGTAGACGTGGCAACAAATAACAGCGAATCCCTCAGTCGTCTAGAAAAAACCAACTCCCAAGCCAGAGAAAACATCGAAGTAATTTGGACATCAGTCTTAATTCCCAGCGATCCCATCGCTTGGCGTGCCGATTTACCCGAAGAATTGAAAACCAAAGTTAAAGATTTCTTCTACAACTATAAAGACGAAACCGTACTCACACCCCTAGAATGGCAAGGATTCGATCCCGCTACTGATAATGTCTGGAATCCGCTCCGCGAACTAGATATCGGCGAAAAAATCTTAGCCATTCAATCAAATGAAAATATCTCCCAGGCTGAGAAAGACAAACAAATTGCAGAATTGAATCAACAATTAGAAGCGATTAAATAATGGACAATGGACAATTAATTTTTTGCTAAATCTTTAATAATAAAAAAATAAGGTAGAGTGTGTCTCGCCTTACAATAAATTATTTTTATCTTCAGAAATTACAAATGCGATCGTCATAGTTTCTTCTGTAGATATATCGGTGCAAACTGATATCGTCATTTTTCCTGAATTACAAGCAACTTGATTTTCTTTATCTCCAATTGCTTCGTTGCCAATAGTTAAACCTCGATCGCCTATTTCAATTTCACTCGAAATATAATAAGGTTCTTTTGGTTTTGTTTTACTTCGATAGATAATTACTTCAATATCTTCATCACTGGTAGTTGTAACAGCAACTCCTTTAGAACTAAAAATAATATCTTTTTGTTCGTTATTTTCAAAAATGGGGTAAGAATTACAGTCTTCAGTGTCATAAAGTGCAATATATCCATAAAACACTTGATATATATCATGATGAATCTTTTGCATATTCATCTATAAATGACAATCTATAATCAACAAATTTTACTTAAATAATTTAAAAATAATTATTAATTAAACCGCAATGAATCTTGAACCTAAACCAATGAACTTTACTAGCAACAACGGAAGTCAAGCTATATCCGATTCTGTGATACAAATGTTGGCAAAGGAAGATAAGCGGGTGACTAACGGAAAAATTTTCTTTTTGGTTGCAGCGATCGCTACTTTAATTTTTTCCTACAGACAAAGCGAGTTAAATTTTCCTCTACTTCTACAGCGTGGAGGAAATATGGTTGAATACGTTCGATCCTATTTTCCTCCTGACTTTTCTTACTGGAAAACCTATTTAGACGATACCCTAATTACAGTTTCCATGGGGATTTGGGGGACTTTGTTAGCTGCGATCGCTGCAATTCCTCTGTCCATTTTAGCATCAGAAAATGTTCCAGGTGTAAATTTTTCGTTGATGACAGTTGATGGCAGTTGATGGTAATTGATGGCAGAGTCGAATTTAGTTAGCTTATAGGGCACGGTAAGATAGTAAATCAACCTGGAATGGCGTAAAATTT
>JBFRWK010000291.1:0-6405 GCA_051439545.1 Xenococcaceae cyanobacterium
GTTCATGGATTGTCTTGGTATCGACCCTTTTCCAGGGACTGCTAATGTCATCATCAATGACCAAGCATCACTGAGTGTATGGAACCGCCTACGGCATCAGCCTGGAATAAAAATCGAAAACCCTAACTCAGGACCGAATGATTGTAATGCTCGATGCTTTCCTATCGGGACTTAGACAATTTTTCCCTATCAAAAAGGGGTGAAAGCCTCACCAGACGCTGATTTTACATCGAAGATGTAAAATCAGCTGAAACCCAGCTATATTAGGGATCTAGCTATTTTGATGTAAAACTATTGATATATAAGGCTTTCACCCCTTTTTGAACCTATGTTTTTGTCTAAGTCCCGTTAAACGACGACGTTGATATTTATCTAAAACTAAAAGGCTGTAGCGGTCGATATTAACTGCTGAGACAGTACGATTTAGTAGTTGAGATAATTTAGCTGTACCTCCGACTTTTTCCAATAGCTTATGGTCAGATAACCAAGTAGAAACAGTCATTAAATCTACTTGTTTATCTTTATGATGTAGCTCTAATGCTGCTTTATATATCTGTTGATGAGCAGAAACAGAAAAAGCTTCTACTGGTAATAGTTCGGCAACAATCGTAATCGCATTGGGGTCAAGTAATATTCCTCCTAAGATGGCTTCTTCAGCTTCGATATTAGTGGGAGGTAAATTATTGTCATTCATCATTTGTTAAAAATACTGCTGAGTTTTTTAAGTTGAGTGAGGCTAACTTGTTCTTTATGTGGCTTGTCGGTAGCCTTAACTATCCTTTGTTCAGGTTTATTAGACTGCTGATGAATAGTTTCAGATTTAGTCCAACCTTCCTTAATTGCCTTATTCAACCAACCACCAGCATTAGGAATATCTTGTTTAGTAAGTTGGTCTTTTAGAGCTTCAATAGCATCTAAAACTGTTTCATCTGAAGCTGCTTTAATAGTCTTGGTAAGAGTAGGATTTAACTTAACTCCCACTATTTGTAATTGAGTCAAAATATCGGGACTAATATCACTTTGTTTTTTCTTGTTAATTGGCGTTACTTTAACATTAGTTAGATTTTGTTCTAACTCTTTTATCCTTGCCTTCAAACGATTGTTCTCTGCTTCTACCTGTCGCAGTTCAATAACTTTACCTTGAGCTACTTCGATATGTTTTTTTAAGTCTTCATTCTCGTTACGTAACCGACGATTTTCTTGTCGTAACTTAGAAATGATTACTGCTTTAGACTTATCGGTAGCTGGTTGAAACTTAGGAGTTTTATTGACTATACCACCGATGGCAGCTTTTTGTTGGTTACGCAGTTCGGCAATGCGATTTTTAATCTCTGGATACTTGTAGAGGTAACTAACAGATAATCCTGCGGTTTCTGCTATAGCTTTAAAAGTAATAGTTTCTCCAGAATCTAAGACTTGCTGAATTGCTTTTTCTAGTCTTTCTGCTGCATCTTTTTTCTTGGCTGCTGCTGCTTTGACTAATAATTCTGGATTACCTTTAGAGTTGTTGCTCTTGAGAGACATTATTCTTTCTCCTCCCACTCATTATGACCAAGACCTCTCATGGAGGCGTGTTTTTCAATGCCAGAGATAATTTTCTTTAGTCTGTCTGCTCTGGGAACATTCTTTTCTATCTGTCTTTGATACCCTTTTTGACGGGCATTTTCGATAATGCGTTCTGTCTCTTCTAATTCCTGTTTATGGCTATCTAAAAAGTCTAAAGTTGTTACCCAACTACCACAGCTTTTACAGGGTAAATCTTGATGGGGACAAGTCTGTGTCCAGAGCAAAGTACAGTAACCATTATCTGTAGTCTGCATTCCCATTCCTTTTTTAATCCACTGCATTTCTGCTGTGTCTAAATCAGGATTTACTGGAGCTACTATTTCACCTTCCATGTTGAAGTGGGTGTTATCCCAGACTTCCTTTATTTTCTTTTTCTGGTCATCATTAGTGAGGTGAATATATCTCATTGTCATGGCAGGAGAGGCATGACCAGCACGTTGCATTATATGAGCTATACCAGTTCCTTTTCTTGCCAAATCAGTCAAATGAGTGTGACGAAATCTGTGGCACTTCCAAATAGGATATATTTTACCAGAAATATCTAGAATATTGTGTTCATGAGCTAATTGATAAATATATCCTCTTACAACAGCTTGAAATAGTGGTTGAGCAACGGGAACAAAGTGATCTATTTCTCGTTTTTTACGATATTCTCGTTTTGTGGCGTATTTGGCAAACCAGCTATTTCCTTCAGTTGTACAAAAAAGATAATTGAAGTTATCTTTAAAATTATCTCTAATAAATTTTTGTTGCTCTTGAATTTTGATTGCTAATTCCTTAGAGATGAATAATCTATCATCTTTATATACTTTGCTTCTGGAGCATTCAAGCCACCAGTCTCCATCACTATCTTGTGTAATACAGTTAAACTGTAACGTGCATATTTCATTAATACGCATTCCTGTTTCCAACAAGATTTCAACTATTAATAATATTGGTTTAGCTAAAAGATAAATTTTAGATTTTAGTTGTTTTAATACATAATCAGAAATATCTTCAATTTGAGATTTTTTGTGTTTAGGATAATCATCTTCAAAAACTAATCTACCACTAGATTCAGGAATGATGCCGTTCTATTGGCAAAAATAAGAAAAAGCTTTCCAAAGAGAAATATAATGTCCTATTGTATCTGCACTTTTTTTCAAAGAACTTATATAATTTATTAAATCGACTGTGAGCATTCTATTCATATCAATAGGTTGTAAATAAGCATAATTTACTTTTATAAAATCACTAATTAACCTAAATCGCGATACATAAACAGCAAGAGTGCTTGTACTCCGATTAGCAACTTTAAACCATATAAAATCTTTAAATGCTTGCTTGAACCAGTCTGGATTAATACCAATAAAATTGATACTATAATTCCCTTTTGTGTCAGGTTCTTTACCTAAAACTCTTAAATCCCAATAATCAAGTAACTTCATTTCTTGAGGAGATATATTTTGGTGTAATCTATATCTAGAATGTACTTGTTTTAATGGTGAAGTCTGACTGTTTTCGCTAAAAATTTTATTACATTCTTTACATTTATATATTTGCCGACCTTTTCTTTTACCATTTTTTCGATAATTAATACTCCCACATTTAGGACATCTTATTTCATCATCTTTAAAATCTGGTATTACCTTAATTTGTTCCATTTATTTCTCCTCACATTTGGCTAAATACTGTTTATAAGCTGCCTTTTGGTCTTCATTCAACAGATGTACATAAGTATCAATTGTGGTTTGAATACTGACATGACCTAGCCTTTCTTGAACGTAAATTAAGTCCATTCCTACTCTAATTAATTCTGTAGCGTGAGTATGTCTTAGTAAGTGTGCAGTAACTTTAATTCCTGTTTTCTTGCTCAACCTTCTAAATAAACTTTGAGCAGTGGAATATCTCATGGGCGAACCTATTTCATTACGCCACATATTGATGAAGACATAATCAGAATCTACATCAGGAAAATCATCATCTAAAACATAATTTTCATAAGCTTGAATTGTCTGTCTTGGTACATTAACAATTCTCGTTTCACCATCTTTGACTCTGGCATCATTGAGATTATCATCACGGGGAATTACATGAATTTCATTCAATCCCATTTCACTGTGAATATCGCTATGGCGTAACCCCAAAGCTTCCCCAATTCTCATGCCTGAATGATAAAGAAGTACAATCAAAAACTTGTCCCGAAGATTGGCACAATTATCAACTAAAGTTTGGACTTCTTCTTTACTTAAACACCCAGGAAAAGTTCTAGGTTCTTTGACTTTTAATCTCTTAGTCTTTACCCCCTTATCTTTCTTCATTTCATAGAGAAGTGGCTTGTATCTTCTCTTGACTGGGTAGCTAGTTTTGTAGAGTTCTCGGCTTTCTATCTTCTGATTTCGAGCGTGAAACTCGTAAAACTGATAAATCACACTCATCATGATGTTGACTGTCTTTTCCGTTCTTTTTGCCGTCTGTGGGGCAATAGAAGGAACACCAGGAATAGAATCAGGTAATTGTAGCCAGAGCATAAATTCTGCTAACTCCTTCTCCCAACATTGTGTCCAGTCGAGGCTGTAAGCTTCCAAATACTCAAAAAATAGCTTCAAGTGATAAGCATAGTTCTTTAGCGTATTTGGTGCTTTACCTAACCCCATTAGGTGTTGTAGATAATCGGTGACTGGTTCGATAGGTAGATAGTCATCACCAAGTAAAACCCAACTGGTTTGACCTCGAATATTGACCTTCTGAACTCTCATTATATGCTTTGTATAATTATCAAGATTTATATTTACACAAAACGTCAACAAAGGCAAGCAAATTGCCTTTGTTGTTGTTGTTGAATATATTTAATTAGTGTTGGATAATTCCAAGGGCGAAGCCCTGGCCAAGAAATAGTATATTTCGATTTCAATGAAGCGATGGAACAGATAGATAAAGAAATGAGGAGATTAAATTGGAGTAGAGGCGATGGCAAAGATTATCTATTAAAAACTTATGGAGTGAAAAGTCGGCACAAGTTGAGCGATGAGCAATTGATAGAGTTTTTAAATTATTTAAAACGACAGTAAGTGAAAAAAAGATGGAGCTAAAGAGAAAAAGAAAATTGTCCAAATTTTGAGCTAGAAACAATCAACAAAAACAGAAAATAGTGTCAATTTTTATTTTCATAATTTGAAAAATGGAAAACAACTCTCTTGAAAACTTAATAGAAGAAAAAATGGCTGAGAATCGGAAGTTTCAAGAAAAACAAGAGCAAAATTTAAATAAGTATTTTCAAGCATTAGAGCGGAAAATAGGGTCGATAACCCTGGCTGAAGTCAATGAGAGAATCAAGGAAGAAATTAACTGGGTCTACGGAATTGACTACAACGGAGAACTTCGATATCAGGAGGGCGATCTTCACGAATTCCAATTATTGGGAATTGATTTCAGATTTCCAGAACGCTTAACTTTTGAAGAGATGACATCTGAATTATTCGATGAACCTCAATACAATAAGTGGCAAAAAATAATTAGATTTTTGTTTGTCGATCGAGAGTTGACAAGGAGACATATCAAGGAAGAAAATTTGATTAAATTACCTAGTCTAAAGCTCTTATTTTCCAAGCTTAAAGCCATGAAATTTAATCCGCGCATAGAAGTATTCCTTTATCGACCTGGGATTCAAAATAAAGCAAAACTTAAGGTATTGATCGAGTGCAAAAAAGGTAAGCATTACCAAGAACTTAAGAAGGAAGGATAAAGAGTCATTTCTCAAGTACAAAATGCGACAATTTAAGTAGGAAATATGTAACTATAATAGTTACAAGCATTTGATTTTATTGGAACAGAAAAGAAATATATGCGGGTCCTTTTTTCTGCGAGTGGTGTGGGGCAAAAAAAAGGGGTTATAGTTTAGTTAAAATAAGCTAAAAAGATTACAGGGCAAGGATATTAGCAGAAGGTGGTAGCTGAACCATATCTAACATATACCAGAGATATAGGTCAACTATATAAAATAGTAGTAATTCGCCTCAATTTATCAGTATTTGTGTACTAATAGGTTGACAAGGCTGGTAATATAGCTGTAGTGATATTATCTATCTAATTGGGAATAATATTGAGAATTTTCATTCTTCTTTGAGCGTGTCATCTGGAGTCAGGGGATTCAAACTAATTAAATCTTGATGCGATTCGAGCGACAAGAAAAATACCAGAAGGTTCGAGCCAACCGAATTCTTGTTGAATCAGATCGGGAATTGGGGGTAAGTCTAGAGATTATTTAATCAGAGACTAACCGATTGTGAAGCCTAGTACCGAGATAGTTGTGGTCTAGGTCGTACAAGTCTAAATAAACTGTGGGTTTTAAAACTAGCTCTAAGTTCAGCCAAATCCCAAGGTGTTAACCATTGTTGTACGGGAAAAAGTAAGATATTCTTTCCTTTGGGCATGACAAATAAAATAATAAGAGGAATAAATGAAAGGGGGCAATCGATCGCCCCGCCAGGAAAATTAGGGATCGTTCATGATGTATAATTTTAATTCCTGTGGCGATGGGTAAATTAAAGTAGAAAGTAAAAAGGAGAAAGTAGAAAGTTTTAAAGATTTACTTCCTACTTCCTACTTCCTACTTTAAGAAGGTTGTCTTTCGGAGCGTCTAACTTTTCCTTCGGGGTTTTTTCTTTCCATAAATCGGGAATGGCTTGAGGTTGTCTATCTTCAAGGTTGACGATCACGCAGTGCCAGGCGGAAGCCCGCTCGCGCTTTACTTGAACCAAAGAGATTAACCATTCGTAAAAGAAATAGAGAGAGTCTGAAATAAAGAAAGCATCGGCTTCAGAAAAATTAGGTTTGAGGATGGTTAATTGATTCATGATT